>CAXTVY010000052.1:0-2997 GCA_964247665.1 uncultured Chthoniobacterales bacterium
AATTCTCGTGCACGGCGGTGCCACTCTCCAGGGCAACGTGCGCATCAGTGGATCGAAGAATTCGGCCCTGCCCATCCTGGCCGCCGCGCTGCTGACCAGGGAGCAGTGCATCATCCACCACGTCCCGGACCTGAGCGACATCAACTACATGCTCCAGATCCTTTCCCAGCTCGGGGCGGAGGTGGAGCGCGCCAGCGGCACCGTCACGATCAAGGCCGAGAATCTCAAAACGCACGCGCCCTATGACATCGTGCGCAAGATGCGTGCGAGCGTCTGCGTGCTCGGGCCGCTGCTGGGGCGCGAGAAGGAAGCAACCGTCGCGTTGCCCGGCGGCTGCGTCATCGGCGACCGGCCCATTGACCTGCACCTCAAGGGCTTCGAGGCGCTGGGCGCGAAGGTGCGCGTGGTCGGCGGCGACGTGAAGGTATTCGCTTCCGAGTTGCGCGGCGCAAGCGTCAGCCTGCGCGGCAAGTACGGCTCGACCGTCCTGGGTACCGACAACGTGATGATGGCTGCCGTGTTGGCCGAAGGCACCACGGTCATCGAGGCCGCCGCCGCCGAGCCGGAGGTCGTGGACCTAGCCAACTTCCTTAACGCCATGGGCGCGCGCATCGAGGGCGCGGGCACCCGGCGCATCATCATCGAGGGCGTCAGCGAACTGCACGGGGCGGAGCACGAGGTTATCCCGGACCGCATTGAGGCCGGGACGTTCCTGGTGGCCGGGGCCATCTGCGGGAACGGGGTCACGTTGCGCAACGTCAAGCCATTGCACCTCGAAAGCGTGACCGAACGCCTGAAGGCGGCCGGGTTCCACCTGGAAACGACCGAAAAAACAATCACCATCAAGCCCAACGGTGGTGCGAAGCCACTGGAGCTGACCACCGAGCCTTACCCGGGCTTCCCCACCGACATGCAGGCGCAGATGTGCGCGTTGCTGGCGACGAGCCCGGGCATCAGCACGGTAACCGAGAACATTTTTCCGCAGCGCTTCATGCACCTCTCGGAGATGAAACGCATGGGCGCGGACATCAAAATCGAGGGCTCAACGGCGATCATCCAGGGCGTGGAAAAACTCAGTGCCGCGCCTGTGATGGCGTCGGACCTGCGTGCCTCGGCGGCGCTGGTGCTGGCGGGGCTCAAGGCCGAGGGGGTGACGGAGATCAACCGCGTGTACCACATCGACCGGGGCTACGAGCACATCGACGACAAGCTGGCCGAGTTGGGCGCGAAGATCGAGCGGGTCAAGGCGTAGGCGGCGACGCTTGACTGAGCAGAAACAAGTAACCCCACAAAGGCACGGGGGCTGCTCACTGGAGAGGAATGCAGTTTTTACTCCTCGCCGCTCTCGGGGTATTTTTGATCTCCCTGCTGTTTTTCTGGGTCAGCGCAT
The DNA here is from genome assembly GCA_964247665.1 of uncultured Chthoniobacterales bacterium. Lineage (GTDB taxonomy): Bacteria > Verrucomicrobiota > Verrucomicrobiia > Chthoniobacterales > SZAS-18 > CAHJWO01. The sequence goes on from CAXTVY010000052.1 coordinate 1,391, forward strand.
TCCGCGTGAATGTCTGGTGGGGATTGGGAGTCATCTTCGTCCCTTTCCTCAACCTCGCCTTCGCGATTGTGCATTGGCGCGAAGGAGGCAAGCGCTTCCTGGCCACGATCTTCAGCGCGATGGCCCTGGGCGGTATTCTGGGCGCGGAAGTTGCCGCCAATCCCGCGGTGAAAAACGCGTTCTGGCAAGGCTTCGAGTCGGGGATGGCGAAACACGGCTCATTCTCCGGGGGAGCCCCGCCGCCGCAAAAACAGCTGACGCTCCATGAACTCAGCAACCTGCCCGAGCACGATGACCTCACCCTTCGGCACGTGTCCGACCCTTGCGCCGCGCAACGCGCTGCCATCGTCAAGCGCGCGGCGGAACTCAACGCACTCTATACCGAATTGAACAAGAGCCGAGCCAAGCTCAAGAAGGGCTCGCCCGAGGTGGCAGCATTCAACGTCAAGGCGGCGAAATATTCGGAGGGGCTGGCAGCGCTGGCGGCGGAGCAGGCGCAACTCGCGGCGCTCGACCACCCGGCCGCCGCCTCGGCGGCGCTGGCGAAGACCGCCCCGGGACCGGCGGCCGACCCGAAGGAAACCGAGGCAAACGCTGCCCTCGCCCAGTTGCGCGTGATGGCCGCCCAGAGCGATTACGGCGCGTTTGCAGAAACGCTCAAGAAATGTCTCGCCGACTACCGACAGACCGCCGCGTTTCCGCAGATTGCCGCCACGGCACGCGCGATCCTGGCCAACGCGACGCCGGATAAACTCGCCGGGACTATCCAGGCGCAGGGCACGGCGGTGGCTACGGAGCGGGAGACGGCCATGGAGAAGGTGCGCCTCATCGTCAACCAGACGCCGCCTGTTGCGCCCATGCCGCCGCGCAGCGCGGAAATCTACCACTACGGCTACCATCCCGGCGCGCTCACGCCCGATTACGCGCACGCCGACCTCTACAGCACGCGCGAACTCTGGAAGGGCGAGTACGTCTGTATGGACACCGTGCCCAACGTGTATTACCGTTCGGCCGATTGCGAGTTCAACCCGCAGACGAAGTTCTTTTTCACCAGCCGCGACCTGCCGAAAAAGAAGCTCACGGACGCCGAAATAGCAGAGGTCGTGCGGTTGTACCGGATCATCGCAACGGATGAGCGGCTGCTCGCGGCCAAGCCGCAACGGCTGCACGACGCGCAGGCCTCGGCGGCGGATCTGCTCGCGTTGGACAAGCAACTCGCGGTGAGCCACTGAACTGGAGAACCTCCGCAGGACGGTTTTACCGGTCTTCGACGTACCGGGGCAGCTCGGTTTTCATCGCGGGGTCACCGAAGAAAAAGAAGTTCAGGTTTCGCTCCACGACTTCCTCGACGACCACCTGGGGCTGGAATGTTTCCACCAGTCGGCTCATGAGGGCGTGCGAGGCGTAGTGCATCCCGCTCGGACGCGCGAGGAAGAGCGATTTCTGGCAGGCGGCCGACAGGCTGGGCTTCATGAACTGCGTGTAGGAATCGTGCAGGAAGACGGCGCGCAGGTCCGTCGCGCCATCGGCGCGCTCGTACTGGTCAATGAGGGGCACCCAGGCTTCCATGCCCGGTTCCCGGTAAGCCGTTTGCCTGACCTCGGGGG
>CAXTVY010000052.1:3007-5971 GCA_964247665.1 uncultured Chthoniobacterales bacterium
GCCCAGTTCGACCGCCCGGTCGCCGCCCGGTCCCTCCGTCATCACCGGCGGGCCGCCGACGGCTGGTGGGAGGGGCGCGCCGGTGTGCTGCAACTGCATCCAGTCACGGATGGCCTGCGCGCCGGCCCGGGCCCCCGCCTCGCTCCAATGGGTGTCCGTGCGCATGAAAACCTGCTCTTTCTCCCGGGCCGCCCGCAGTACCGGCCGCAGGTCGAGGACTTCGATGGGATCCGCTTCGCCGTCGCGCCGTGCCATCTCCGCGAGAAACTGGTCGAGCATGGTGCCCTCGCGCACCTTCCGACGATATTGGCCGGGCAGGAAGTCGGGATAGGTGGTGTGTTTGTCCGGTGCGACGACGAACAGGTAAGGCACGTGGTGCCGGCGGAACCAGTCGCGCCTCGCGGCCAGAACCGCACGCATGAAGGCGAGTTGCTCGGGCGTGAAACGTTCCAACCCACGGTAATCGTTGATGTTGGTCCCGATATTGTAGTAGAGCCAGCCTTGCCGGCCGATGATCACGTCGTTGAGCGGCGATTGCCGGAGCAGTTTCACCTGGAGGAAGCTGTTGATGCCCATCATCCGTTCGCGGTCGTACAGGTGGTCGTCCACCCAGGCCCCGCACCGGCCGGGGAAGGTGGCGAGCGAGGCGAGGTCGCGGGGCCAGCCCGGCTTCGGTGCAAGGGTGCGTTTTTCGAGGTGCGAGACCGTCCGCCGTCCACCCGGGCCGAAAAACGTCAGGACGAACCCTCCGCCCAGGCACGCGAAGAATGCGAGGGCCAAAAAGGCCCCGGGCCAGCGCGAGATGCGCGGGGCAGGCGAGGGAACGGCTGGCAGGGGGGCCTCGGTGGCCATCGGTCAGAAGCGAAAGTAAATAAACGGGTTGTAAGCGCTCGTGATCAGGCTGAGCACACAGAAGAAGAACACCGCCAGCAGGGTGGCCGCCCCGGCCCCAGCCAGAACTCCTTCCTGCCATCGCGCCGCCAGGACAGTTTTGCCCAGGGTCTGCCGGGTTCGCCAGTGCTGCCACGCCTCTAGCCATGGGGCGCAGCCAACCGTGGCCGCCGCCAGGACCAGCAGCCGGCCGGGTTCCAGGTGCATGGCTGCCGCGGTGTGCGCCGCCTCCTGGATCGCCGGGATGGCCGGCGCGCCACCCGCGAGGGCCCGCAGGTAGAGCAAGGCGTCGGCAAAGGTGTTCTCGCGGAAGAATACCCAGCCCAGGGCGACGACGAGCAAAGTGTAGCCCTGAGATACCACGGCAGGCAGCCGCGTGAGCAGCCCTGCCAGGCCCGACCGCTCGGCGATCAGGAAAGCCCCGTGCCACAGGCCCCAGACGACGAACGTCCAACTCGCCCCGTGCCACAGTCCGCAGAAGAAAAATACGGTCAGCAGGTTGAACAGCGTGCGCGCGGACCCATGACGGTTGCCACCCAAGGGGATATAGAGGTAATCACGAAACCAGGTCGAGAGCGAGATGTGCCAGCGCCGCCAGAACTCGCCGAGCGAGCGGGACACGTAGGGATAGTCGAAGTTCTCCAGGAAGCGAAAACCGAAGAGTCGCCCCAGGCCGATGGCCATGTCGGAGTAGCCGGAGAAGTCGTAGTAGATCTGGAAGGTATAGCAGGCCACGCCCAGCCAGCAGGCGGGGGCGTTGAGCATCGTGTGGTGGTCGAGCGCGAAGATCGCGTTCGCGGTTTGTCCAAGGGGGTTGGCCAAAAGAACTTTCTTGCCCAGGCCGATGATGAAGCGGCGGGTGCCCTCGGCGAGGTCGTCGAGGCCGACGCGGCGGGGCTCAATGATCTGGCTGGCCACGTCGCGGTAGCGCACGACGGGCCCGGCGACAAGCTGGGGGAAAAGCGAGATGTAGAGCGCCAGGTCGAGCAGACGGCGTTGGGCGGTCACCTTGCGGCGGTGCACGTCAATCAGGTAGGAGATGGCGTGGAAGGTAAAGAACGAGATGCCTAGCGGCAGGTGGATGGGACCGGGGTCCAGGACGGGAGCGTCTGCCCAGCCCAGCGTCTGCCAGAGCAGGGTGAAGAGTTGGGTCAGGTTGCGAGCCAGGAAATTGGTGTACTTGAAGCAACAGAGCAGGCCCAGGTTACCCGCGATCCCCCACCACACCACCGCTCGATAGCTTGGCTGTCCGCGCGTGTCTTCGATGAGGATGGCGGCGGCATAGTTCAGGGCAATGGAAGCCAGCATGACGGCCACGTAGCCCAACTCGCCCCAGGCATAGAAAAACAGGCTGGCAATTAGTAGGAACCCGTTGCGCGCCGCGCGCCCCTCGGGCAGCAGGAAGTAAGTCGCCAGCGTGACCGGCAGAAACAGGAACAGGAACGTGATGGAACTGAAAACCATGTCCGGCGCGAGAGGCAGCCTAGCTGTACGGGGTTTCCCGGGGCGGCACAACGTAAATGCAGGACCGAGGATGGGCGTTGAAGACGAGGCTGGACCAGCTTAAGGGGAGGGAATGCCCACCGGCCCAGCGCTCTTTGCCAGCGGTTCGCTGGAAGTTTATCCGCTGTCGATGGAGGTGGACCTGCCATCCATCGAAACGCTCTGCGGACGCTGTGAGGATTACTACCTGTTGGCGCACGGCGAACCCGCAGACGCCGCCGAGACGCGCAAGGTCTTCGCGGAGGTGCCGCCCGGCCTGACCCCGGCAGATAAAGTCGTCCTTGGGATCTTCGACCCGGCGGCACGCTGCGTGGGCGTGATCGAGGTGCTGCGCGGCTACCGGTTGCCGCGTGATTGGTACATCGGCTTGCTGCTGCTCGAACCGGCGGCCCGGGGCCGGGGAGCGGGCCGTGCGCTGCACGGTGAGTTCGCACGATGGGCACGCGCGCGGGGCGCGGAGCGGTTGTTGCTGGCGGTACTGGAGGGAAATGCCCGGGCGCGGGCGTTCTGGCAGGCGCTGGGCTACCGGTTGCTCAAGGCGTACCCACCGCGCGTCATGGGCCGCCGAAC
>CAXTVY010000052.1:5981-16362 GCA_964247665.1 uncultured Chthoniobacterales bacterium
GTGCTGGAGGAAATGGAGCTACCGCTCACAAGCGCCGTGCCAGCGGCACCGTGAACAAAGGCAGCCACCGCGCTCTATTCCAAACATCCTTTGGCCGCCGCTAGCATTGCGCCAATGGTTTCTTCCGTCTCGTCGCCCATGTTGGAGATGCGGAACGCCTTGCCCTTGAGCTTGCCGTAACCGCCGTCGAAGACGAAGTGGTGCTGCTTCTTGACGCGCGCAATCCATGCCGCCACGTCCACGTTGCGTGTGTTCGCCACGCACGTCAGCGTTTTGGAGCGGTAGCCTTCCGGCGCGAAAAAGCCGAAGCCGTTCTCGTTCGCCCACGCATGCACCATGGCGTTCGTGCGCGCGTGGCGGGCATGGCGCGCCTCGATTCCCTCGTTGAAAATATCTTCCAGCTTGGATTGCAGCGCGTAGATGTGGCCGATGGAGGGCGTGCTCGGGGTCATGTCGCCTTCCTGGTTCTTCTTGAACTCGATGAAGTCGAAATAATAGCCGCGATCAGGAGTTTGCGCGGCGCGCGCGAATGCCTTCTCGGATACGGCGAAGAGCGCCAGGCCGGGCGGCAGCGCGAGCGCCTTCTGGCTGCCGGTAAGCAGCACGTCGATGCCGAGTTCGTCCATGGCGATGGGCACCGCCGAGAACGACGACACCGTGTCCACGATCAGCAACACCTCGGGATGTTTCCGCACGACGGCACAGATTTCCGCCAGTGGATTCATGACGCCCGTGCTCGTCTCGTTATGGATGAGGGTGACGGTGTCATATGCCCCCGTGGCGAGCTTCTCCTCCAGCGCTTCCGGGTGGATGTAATCGCCCCATTCGACCTGCAGAGCATCCGCTGCCTTGCCGCAACGCTTGCTGACATCGAGCCATTTGTCGGAGAACGCGCCGAGCATGCAGCAGAGCACCCGCCGGTGGACGAGATTGCGGATGGCCCCTTCCATCACGCCCCAGGCGGATGACGTGGACAGGAACACGGGTTGCTTTGTCCCGAAGAGCGTCTGGAGTTGCGGTTGGATGGCGGCGTAGAGGGCCTTGAAGTCGCTGCCGCGGTGCCCGATCATCGGGCGACTGAAAGCAGCGAGGGTTTTCGGCGAAACTTCTACCGGGCCGGGGATGAAAAGTTTGGTGTGCGGGGTCATGAGAAGGCAGAAGGCAGAAGGAGATTAGCGCAGTCATCAGAAAAGGAAAAAGGCTTTTGGTTACACAATTGCTTCGCGCCGTCCCGACCGGCGCCATGCATTCGAGGTTTAGCCTTCCGCCTTCCGCTTCCGCCTTCCGCTTTCGCCTTACTCCTCCCAGATAAAGTGCTCCAGCCGCAGGCGGGTGAGCTGGGTTTCAAATTCGCTCTTCATCGGGCCGTCAGCCGCCGCGAGCTTCTTGTAGATGGCGACTGCCGCCGCCCACTGCGCCCGCGATTCCAGTAGTTTCGCGGCGTCCCTGCCTGCCCGGTAATACCACGTCCATTCGGGCACCTCGGGCGTGTTGACGGCGTTACCGGCGACCGGTGCCGGTTCGGGAGTGTTGAGCGCATCGTCGTAGGCGGCGAGCGCCGCATCGGGCTCATCCAGCTTCTCCAGCGCATGGCCCTTTTGGGTGAGCGCCTGCCGCCGCCACAGCAGCGAGGCTCCCGGCGTGTTCTTTAGCTGGTCGAATGTGCGTACCGCTTCGGTGTAGAGTTTCTGGTCGCTGACCGCCTGCAAAAGCAGCGTGCGCCCGCGTCCACCCAGGGCGGCGCAACGTGCGTCCAGGTTCGCATCGCTCAGGTTTGCCACGTCGTCCGTCGCCTTGAGCACGATGTCGTAGAGTTTGAGTGCGTCATCACTCCGGTCGAGCTGGTTGTACACGTCCGCCTGTCGCAGCCGCGCCGCGAGCCGCAACGGTCCGTCTCGCAACGCCACCGATTGGAAGAGGATTCTCGCCTTGTCCAGGCCCGCCGGGCTCATGCTCGACGCGGCCGACAACCCCGCCAGATAGAGCGCAGACTCCGCCAGCGGCGATTTTGGCGCGTTCTCGGCGAGGAGTTCAAGTTGGGTCTGCGCGTCGGGATAATCCGCGCGCTGGAAGTAAATCCCCCCGAGCTTCATGCGCACCTCGGCGGCAAGCGGCGAGCCGGAGCGGTCCGCCAGGAACTTCTTGGCCAGGGCAATGGCCTTCTCCTCGTCGCGTGCTGGGCCCGGGGCGTCCGCCAGCCAGATGGCGAGGTATTCGGCACGGTCCCGCTCGGCGCTGGGGGTGACTGGCACCGGGGCAGGGGGCTCTTCGTTGGCAACCGGGAGCAGGCCGGGCGAGTCGATCTCGTGCCACGCGATAGCAAAGTTCGGCTTCGGACGCTCAAATGCCAGTTCGGCCAAGGCGATGCGCGCCTCGGACGCCCGCGCGTGCGTGGGCTCATCGTGCAGGAACCCCCGCAGGCAGGCGGCGGCGCGCTGGCGGGCGGCGCGGTCACCGGGCGGTGCTTGGCTGGCACGCGCCAGCCCTTCCTCCAGGCTGAACTCGGCGTTGAGCGGACTGTTGGGAAAGCGGGCGTGAAAATCCGCCTCGGCCGCCGTGAACCGGGATGCGTCCAGGGCGCGCAGCCAACAGAGTACCGCGTTGAATGCCGCTGCCTCGGCCTGCGGCCCTTCCCCGAGCCGGTCGGCCACGGCGGTGAATCCTCCGGCGGCCTTGACGCGGTCGTGCTCCGCCAGGGAGATGCGCGCATCGAGCACATCCACCTCCGTGCGCCATGCGACGGGCGACGTGGCCCGCGCACCGGCATTCGCACTCTGACTGGCGGGTGGCCCGATCACGGTGGTGCCCGGCGCGACGGGTGCGTCAACCCGGGCCAGGCTGGCCACCTGCGGACGCGCCTGTTCGAGCGTGGCGCGTGCCTGTACCGGTCGGCCCAGCCGCAGCCGCAGCGCCGCGAGGTCCACCAGCGCGCGGGTGTGCAGCGGATGGTCCGGAAATTCCTCGACGAGCCGGACAAAGGTCTGTTCCGCGTTGTCCGTGTCCCCCTGATTTGCCTCCACCCTTCCCAGCGTGAGCAGGGCAAGCGTTTGCCGATTCGTCTCTTTTTCATCCACGGTCCAGCGGCGCACGTCCGCGAGGTCGGGCTGGGGGTCGCGCAGGTAAAGGGTTTCCAGCCACGCGAACGTGAGCGGCAGGAAGCCGCTGTCCGGGTAGCGTTCGACGAAGTTCTCCAGCACATCCTCAGCAGTGTCGAGCTTGCCCTGGTCGAGCCGGGCTTGTGCCCAACCCCAGTAGAGATCCACGAGCAGGCGCTCGCTCAGGCCCCCGATTCGGGCCAGCGCCGCGCTGAACGCCGCCTCCGCCTGCGCGGGCTGGCCCTGCGCGAGCCGCAACCGGCCGAGCAGGTAAGCGCGCTCCTTGGTCTGCACCCGGCGGGCGGCGTCCGCAGGATCGAACGCCTCGTCGGTACGCAGCATCAACGCGGCTTCGTCCAACCGGCCACGGCGGAGGGCAATTTCCGCGCACCGCAGCCGGGCCGTTTCGCCGAGGATGGGATGGCCGCAGAGGGACGCCAGGATGTCGGCGGCCTCCGCCTGACGGTTGAGCAGGAGCAGACATTCTCCCTGGCCGAACCGCGCCTGCGCGCGCAGGTCGGTGGACTCACCGGGGCCGGAGCGGGCGGATTGCGTGTAGAAAAACAGCGCATCGTTCCAGCGTCCGAGCGCGGCCCGCACCTGCCCGCGCCAGAAATCCGCCTCTGGATCGGGGGCGGCAGCGGCGGGGATCGGGGGCAGACCAGCGTCCAGCGCGGCCAGTGCCGCCGGGGCGTCCGGCTCGGCGAGCAGCACGCGGACGAGTGCCAGGACCCCGGCGCGCCGTTGTTCCGGGGTCAGGTCGAGGTGCAGGAACGCGCGCAGCTTGAATGCGGCCACGGGCGGAAGTCCCTCCGCCCAGGCGCGCACGCCCTCATCGTAGAGCGCAGAGGGGGCGGGGGGCGTCTGCGCGGCGGCGTTTGCGGCGAGGGCAGCGGTCCACAGGAACACGGACACCTGGAGATACCGCAGAGACACCCGCGACAGCCTGCGCGTCCCTGCCTGGAGAAAGCCGTTCATAGTTTGCCCGCCAGATATTGGCCCGTGTAGCTGCCGGGAAGCCCCGCGATCTCCTCCGGGGTTCCCGCGCCGAGGATGCGACCACCGCCCGCGCCGCCTTCGGGACCCAGGTCGATCACCCAGTCCGCACACTTGATGACTTCCAGATTGTGCTCGATCACGATGAGAGTGTTGCCGCCGTCGCGCAGCTTGAAAAGCACTTCCAGCAGCTTGGCGATGTCCGAAAAGTGCAGACCCGTCGTCGGCTCGTCGAACAGGTACACCGTGCGGCCCGTGGCCTTCTTGGCCAGTTCGGCGGCGAGCTTCACCCGTTGTGCCTCGCCGCCGCTGAGCGTGTTTGCGCCCTGGCCCAGCCGCAGGTAGCCCAGCCCCACGGCTTCCATCGCGGCGAGCCGGTCGGCCACGGCGGGCACGGCGCGGAAGAACCGGCTGGCCTCCTCAATGGTCATGTCGAGCACGTCGGCGATGTTCTTGCCCTTGAAGGTGACTTCCAACGTCTCGCGGTTGTAGCGCTTGCCCTCGCACACCTCGCACGTCACGTGCACGTCGGGCAGGAACTGCATCTCGATCTTCATCACGCCGTCGCCCTCGCAGTGCTCGCAACGGCCGCCCTTGACGTTGAACGAGAACCGCCCGGCATCGTAGCCGCGGATGCGCGCGGCGGGCAACTGCGCGAACAGTTCCCGGACCGGCCCGAAGGCGCCCGTGTACGTCGCCGGGTTCGAGCGTGGAGAGCGGCCGATGGGGCTCTGATCGATGACGATGGCGTGGTCAATCTGCTCCGCGCCTTCAATGCGCTCGTGCTTGCCCGGGGCGTCTTTGGCGCGGTAGAGCTGGCGCGCCAGCGCCCGGCGCAGGATGTCGTCCACCAGGGTACTTTTCCCCGAGCCGCTGACGCCCGTGACGCACGTCAGGCAGCCCAGCGGGAAGGCAGCGTGGATGCGTTGGAGGTTGTTCTCGGTCGCGCCGATGACTTGGAGCCAGCCCTGCCCGTCGCCGATGGCCGTCTTCCTGCCCTTGACCGGCACGGGCGACGGATGCGCGGGCTGGTGGCGGCGGCGCGGCACGGGGATCGTCAGCCGCCCGCTGAGGTATTGCGCCGTGGGCGAGTTTTCCACGTACAGGATTTCCTCCAACGTGCCCTGCGCCACCAGCCGCCCGCCGCGCGGGCCCGCCCCGGGGCCAATGTCAAGGATGTGGTCAGCGGCGCGGATCGTGTCCTCGTCGTGCTCGACGACGACGACGCTGTTGCCCAGGTCGCGCAGGCGGCGCAGCGTGGCGATGAGCCGGTCGTTGTCGCGCTGGTGCAAACCGATGCTCGGCTCGTCGAGCACGTAAAGCACGCCCGCCAGGCGCGAGCCAATCTGCGCGGCCAGCCGGATGCGCTGCGATTCGCCGCCGGACAGCGTGCCGCTCTCGCGGTCCAGGTTCAGGTAGCTCAGGCCCACCTCCACGAGGAAGCCCAGGCGGGTCGTTACCTCGCGCACGATCTCGCTGGCGATCTGGCGCTGGGTGCTGGTGAGCGCGAGCCGGCCGATGAGCGCGTGCGACTCGCCGATGGTCAGGCGGCAGAACTCGCGGATATTGACCGACGACGGCCCCTCGCCGCCCTCTACGCCGAGCGTCACGGCGAGGATTTCCGGCCGCAGCCGCGCGCCGTGGCAGGCGGGGCAGGGCAAGGGGCTCATGAAGGCGCGCAGGCGGTGCTTGGTCAGTTCGCTCTCGGTCGTGTCGAGCAGGTGCTGGAGCTGCGCCAGCAGGCCTTCGAACGGTTTTTTCGACGTGATCTGCTCGCCCTTGCCCTGCTCCTTTTGCTTCGCCGTGCCCTTGAGGATGCGCGACTCCACCGGCTCGTCACCCGTGCCGTGGAACAGTGCGTCGCGGAAAGACGCGGGCAGGTCAGCAAAGGGCTGGTCCATCGCCGCGCCGAAGTGCGTCGCCAGGGCGCGCAGGAGGATCTGGTAGAACGCGCGCATCCGCTTGCCGACGCCGCGGTGCCAGGGGCTGACCGCTCCCTCCAGCAGCGTTTTCGTGGGGTCGGGCACCATCAACTCCGGGTCCAACACCTGGAGCACGCCCAGTCCGTGGCAGGTCGGGCACGCGCCGAGGTGGCTGTTGAAGGAGAAATGCTTGGCGGTCAGCGCGGGCAGCGTGAAGCCGGTTTGCGGGTCGCGGTAATCCGTGGAGTACGGCGTTTCCTCCCAGGCATCGGGGTCTTCCGCGCCGGGCGGCTGGTGCAGGGCGATGAGCTGGCTCTTGCCCCAGCGCAGGGCCGTTTCAACGGAATCGGACAGCCGCGCGCGCACCCCTTCGCGCAGGACGAGCCGGTCCACCACGGCCTCGATGGAATGCTGGGTCGTCTTGGCGAGCCGCACGGGGTCGGGGCCGTCGAGTTCAACGATCTTGCCGTCCACCCGCACCCGCACGAAGCCTTCCCGGCGCACTTTTTCCAGCACGTCGCGGAATTCACCCGTCTGACCTGTCACGACAGGGGCGAGCAGGATCAGCTTGGAATTGGGCTCCAGCGCGAGGATCTGGTCCACGATGCCCTGGGGGGTCTGGCGGCGCAGGGGGCGGCCGGTGGCAGGATCGTGCGGCTGGCCGACGCTTGCGTAAAGGAGTCGCAGGTAGTCGTAGATCTCGGTCGTCGTAGCGATGGTCGAGCGCGGGTTGCCGGCCCCGGCGCGCTGTTCGAGCGCGATGGCGGGACTCAGGCCCTCGATGAAGTCCACGTCGGGCTTTTCGAGCTGGTCCAAGAACTGCCGGGCGTAGGCGCTCAGGCTTTCGACGTAACGGCGGCGGCCCTCGGCGTAGAGGGTGTCGAAGGCGAGGCTGCTCTTGCCCGAGCCGCTGGGCCCGGTGATGACGACCAACTGGCCGCGGGGCAGCGTCAGGCTGAGATTTTGCAGATTGTGCTGGCGGGCGCCACCAATCCTGATAGTCTGCTGGGTCATTCTGAAATTGCCTCGGGCACTCGGAATGCTGTACTGCGAAGGATGTCCAGCAAAGCATAACCCGTCGTCCAAAGCCAATGAATTCCTCCTCCCTACCCGAGGTTCCGGCGGCGGCAGACCCCGCGCACCACGGCGACAGCGTCACGGTTTCCCGCGCGGAATTGATGGAGTTGCACAACAAGTTCCGGGCGGTCAAGCACAGCGCCTGCAACGCGCTGGCAGTCATCATGGCGCTCTCCGAGATGGCCGAGCGCAACCCGACCTACGTGGAGAAACTCACCAAGACGGTGCTCTCCAAAAGCCCGCAGATGGTGACGGAGTTGCGGACGTTCGACGACGAGTTCCGCGCGCTGCTCAAGGCGCAGCCGGAGTAGATAGGCGTCAGCAGCGTTGGAAAGCCTGGCTTGTCCAGCCTGGATGGCTTCCAAGCAGGGTGAGTGCCTCCTCGACGGACGAGGAGAAATTCCCGGCTTTGAACCGCCATAAAGGCATCACGCAAACGTCGAGGGCCATCGTCGAAAGTGGACGTTTGTTATAGCAGTTCCAACTGCTCGTCCCTTTCCGCCCCCACCTGCCCGAGCTTCGAGGCGTGCTGCGCTAAGCTTGGCAGCCGGATGTCCAGCCCGAGCAGCTGCCCCAGGCGCTGGCAAGTTAGCGGCGAGAAACCCTCGTAGTGATTGTTGACCATCACGTAGATGCGCTTCGTATCCCCCAGATGCTTAGCGATGCGTTGCGCCCAGAACTCCATGCCTTGTTCGCGCGGCCACAACAGGCTGCCGTAGCGAAACTGCCGCTCGCCGTCGGGGCGAAACTTCGTGTGCAAGTCGCCCATCAGCCGCACGTACAGGAAATCGCCCGTCAACGGCAGAAACTCGAATGCGCCCGTGCTCTGCGCCTCCAGTGCGCTGAGGTCGTTCCAGGCCCAGGTGACGCCGTGCTCGGACAGCAGCCGGGCCACGCGCGGGCTGTGCCAATCCGCGTGGCGGAACTCCAAGGCAAATGAGATCTTGCCCACCGGCAGCCAGTCCAGAAATTCCCGCAACGCTTCCTCGTCCGTGTCCGGCTTGAAGAACGGCGAAAACTGGATCAACACGGCCCCGAGCTTCCCGCCCAGCGGACGCAGGCTACCCAGGAAAGCGTCCAACTGCGGGCGGCAGTTCCGCAGCCGGGCATCATGCGTGATCTCGCGCGGCATTTTGGCCGTGAACACAAAGTCATCCGGTGTGCGGTCCGCCCAGTTGGCCACGACCTTGAGCGCCGGGATGTGGTAGAACGTGGAGTCGATCTCCACCGCTGCGAGGTATTGCGCGTAGTAGGGAAGCTGCCCGGCCGAGTCGAGCCCGGCGGGGTAAAACACGTCGCGCCAGTCCTCGAAGTTCCACGCGCAGGTACCCAACTTGATCTTTTCGCTCGGGTCTGGCATGGAACGGGATCAAAAAGAGGAACCACTGCTGGAGCATGACCAACGTCTCCCTTGAACATCGGCGCACCACCCCTTGTCGGACGGTTGCTCCGGAAACAGGCCGGCCCCCGGGATTTGCCGTGTGCCTTGACCTCCTAACGTTTTTCGCTACCCTCACCTCTCCGAACCCATGAAGAAAACGAGCCTATCCATCGCGCTGCTCGCCCTTGGGTGCGTGGCTTTCCCGCACCGCAGCCCGGCCCCGCTGGTCATCCGCCAAGGAGAAGGCGCGACCTATGTGGCCCCCGGCGGCGAGGAAGTCCCCAACGAACGCGATGCCCAGACGCAGTTCGACAACGCCTTGGCCGCCGAGAAGGCGCACAAGGATGGCCAAGCGCTCGGCGGCTACCGCAAGACCGTGCGCCGCTTCCCCAAAACCCAGGTGGCTGCCTCGGCGCAGTTCCACGTCGGCACCATTCTCGAAAAACATCAGGATTACAACGGGGCCGCCATCGCCTACGAGAAGATGATCGTCGATTACCCGCACAGCGCGGACTTCAACGCCGCGCTGGAAGGTGAATTTCGCCTGGGCACGGCGTACCTCGAAGGCGCGCGCCAGAAGATTCTCGGCGTGCCCACGCTGCCCTCGCGTGACCGGGCCATCCTCATCTACAGGATCATTGCGAACAACGCTCCCTTCAGCCACCTCGCGCCGCTCGCGCAGTTTAACACCGGCCAGGCATACGCGCTCCAGGATGACTACAAGAACGCCATCGCCTCCTACCAAATCGTGGTGGACAAATATCCGAACGATCCGATTGCCAGCGATGCGCTCTACCAGATCGCGTTTTCCTACATGCAGATCACGAAAAACCACTCGAACGACCGCAATTCCACGCGGCGCGCACAGGAAGGATTCGAGGATTTTCTCTCGCAGTACCCCAACAGTGAAAAAGCCGCGCAGGCCCGGGAGAACATCGCCGCCCTGTCCACGCAGCAGACCGGCGGCTCGCTCCAGATTGCCGATTACTATTACGGGCAGAAGCAGTTCCGCGCGGCGGTGGTGTATTACAATGACGTGATCCGGCAGGAACCTAACTCGCCCAACAGCCAGAAGGCCAAGACCCGGCTGGACAATATCCGCTCCAAGTACGGCGAGAAATACTTCGTGACCGCCCCGTCCACTACGGCCAAGCCGGGTTCGACGGCGAATGGAGTCACGCCCAAGCTGGGCGACAGCCGGCTCCAGGCCCAATCAGATACCTCGAAACGGCCCGACTACGCTGGCCCGCCCGTCAGTGCACCTACGCCGCCACCGCCGCCCGCGCCCAACCCGGGCTTTGTGCCAACGATGCCCGGGCCGGGGCAGGAACCGCCTTCGGCGGCGCCATCTTCCGCGCCGCGCCCCGAAACCACACCGCCGCCGGTGCCCGAGGGTGAGCAGCCCGCGCTGCCTGCACAGTAGCCTCCCACCCCTGGCCGCCGCCCGCCGTTTTCTTTCTTCATGCGCAGCCTTCCGATGGGCCGGACCACCAGCCGGAAGCTTCGCCGGATCGGCGCGGCTGCCCTGCTCGCTGCCTGCCTGACATGCTTGGGCACGGGTTGCGCGGGGTATCACCTCGGCTCGGCCAAGCCCGCGTTCCTCAAGGACGTGCACACCCTGGCCATTCCCGCGTTTCGCAACAACACGCTGATCCCGCGCATGGAAGGGTTGATCACGGATACGGTGATCAAACAGTTCCAGCAGGACGGCACTTACCAGATCGTCGATGCCTCCCGGGCAGATGCCATCCTCCAGTGCACATTGGAACGGGTATCGCGCACCCCAGAGCGGTCCGTGACGGGCACCGTGCTGCTGACGAACGAGTTCGACGTGGATCTGAGCGTGCAGTATCAGTTGATCGACCGTGCCACGGGGAGGGTCTTGGATTGCAGGCAGAGCAACGTGACGG
>CAXTVY010000052.1:16372-19436 GCA_964247665.1 uncultured Chthoniobacterales bacterium
GACGTGCAGCAGGATGAGGGGCAGGCGATCCCTATCGCGGCCGAACAACTGGCGGTGCGGCTGGTCAGCCAGATTTCGGAGGGATTCTGAGGAAGGCGGAAGTGGGAAGTCGGAAGTCGGAACCAGCAGGCAGCAAGCAGAGCGAGAAGTATCAGTCCCATGAATCCTGCTGAGTGATCAGCCTCCTTTTGCAGAGCTTCCACCGGGATTTCACCTTTTGATTTGCTGGTTCCGCCTTCCGCCTTCCCCATGCTCTACATCGTCGGCACCCCCATTGGTAATTTGGCGGATATCACCCTGCGGGCGCTGGAAACATTGCGGACCGTGGACCTTATCGCCGCCGAAGACACGCGGCACTCGCTGCGCCTGCTCGGCCGCTACGACATTTACAAGCCGCTGGTGAGCTTTCACGAGCACAACGAGGCCCGGCGCACCCAGGAACTCGTCGCGCGCCTGCGCGACGGGGCCAGCGTCGCGCTGATCACCGACGCCGGGCTGCCTTCGATCTCCGACCCCGGCGCGCGCCTTGTGCGGGCCTGCCTGGAGGCCGGGCTGCCATACACGGTCATCCCGGGGCCGTCCGCCGTGCCAACGGCGTTGATCGGCTCGGGACTGTCGGCGGACTCCTTTTACTACGGCGGCTTCCTGCCGGTGAAGAGCGGCGGGCGGGAACGCGAGTTGCAGCGCGCCGTGGACCGGGCGGAAACGAGCGTGTTCTTCGAATCGCCACACCGGCTGGAACGGACGCTGGAAGTGCTCACGCGGCTGGCCCCGGAGCGGCCGTTGTGCGTCGCGCGGGAATTGACCAAACAGTTTGAGGAATTCCGCCGCGGCAACGCCGTGGAACTGCTCGCTCATTACCAGCAGCGTCCGCCCAAAGGGGAAATTACGTTCGTCGTCGCCGGCAGCGACGAGAAGCCCGGCCGGCTGCCTCAAAACAATTCCCAGGCACCGAGCGAAGGCTGACCCACCGCGCGACGGCACGGCTACAAGCCCATCGGGACGTTGCGCAGCTTATCCTCCCAACGGGTCAACAGGTGAAGAATGATGTTCGTACCGAACTTGTAGCTGTCGACGACCGGCTTGATCTCCGTGCCGCGGAAGAAAATGTCCTTGTTGTAGTAGAGAGTGCCGTCCATCGCTACGAAGGCATCGTGTTCATCTTTGCGCAGGTCGTACTCACCTCTTTCATCCACGGCGAAACGCCACATGTCGCAATAATCATTCGCCGTGTAGATCACGCTGACCTCCCCGTAGTTCCGCAATGCATACACAGGCTCCTGGTAGTAATTCATGCCCGGGGAGCACGCGTGAATTTCCTGGTAGTACGTCTTTGTGTAGAGCGGGTAATCCGGGGGCAGGATTTCCCAGTTGATGTCCTGGTCAGGGAGGATTCGCTTCATCTCGCGGCGGAACGCGAGGTCGAAACGTGAGCGGTTGCCGGGTAGCGAACTGTCACCCCAGATACAACCGCCGAGCTGGAGGTACTTGCGCAGGTTTTCCACCTCCAGATCCGTGAGATGGAAGTCGCGGTGGCCGGTGAACAGGATAAACGGCGGTTTCTTGGCGAAAATCTCGTCGCTGGAGAGATCCAGCGGCACGGGGTCCGGCTGGGCGTCGATCTTGTCATGCGACCATTTGCGCATGACGTAGAGCAGGTTGGGCAAGCTGCCCTTCTCGATCTTGTTGCCGTTCATCTTGACCGTCGAATCCCAGTCGCCGTCCGCGTACTTGGCCAGGTAGGCGGTGAATTTGAAGGTCCGGCTCTTGTTGACGCCGCTGCCGACCTCATCGCCCTTTGCCCATCCCTGGGTGAACGCCTTCATCTTCTGGGCGATGGCCTTGGGAATCTCGTTGGGCCGCGTGGTCGGGGTGACCAGCGCACTCCCAGAGAGGTTCTGCTGCGAGAAGTTCCGGCTCGGCGTGGGGGTGTCGAGGGTGTTGCTGGGCAGGGAGAAGGCACCGCCCGGCGCGAGCGAGGTGATCGTGCTCAGGCTGGCGGCCGCAGGATTGTTGACCGCTTCGGTCACCGTGGGATCGGTGGGCTGGGCGAGTTGCTTGATCTGCTCGGTGGGCACGGGGGCAGCTGCGGCGACCAGTTGACCGTCGGCTTCCGTGTCCACGTCCTTCTGTGGGCCGACCTGCCGGAACAGCACGACGCTACCCCCGGTGAGCACGAGCACGAAATGCAAGGCCACCGAGATGACGAAAAACCGTGACCGACTTAACCGGCCGAGAAACAGGGTCAACCGTCCGGCGTGCGAAGCAGAACAAGAAAAGGCAGCCAGCGGGGGAGAAGGCAACGTACTGTGGCAGGAATTGCGAGCACTGACAAGCCTGACTTCGCCGCGCTCCGGGCCGCATTGACTCCCGCTAAAACTCGCCTAATCTGATCCTTGTGAATTATTTCACAAAGCCCTTGTCCGCCGTCCGCCAGAACCTGGGTGTGGTGGCCGAAATCAAGCAAATCTTCGCGCTGATCCAGCCGGAGATGAACGAGGTCGAGGCCACGGTGCTGCGGCAGGCGGAAGCGTTTGACCCGGCCGTGCGCGGCTACGTGGCCTATGCCTGCGCGACCAGCGGCAAGCGGATGCGGCCGGCGTTGGCGTTGCTGGCGGGCGGGGCGACTGGCGGCGCGGGGGAGGGACACCGGCTGTTGGCGGTTGTCATCGAATTGATCCATCTGGCGACGCTGATCCATGACGACGTACTCGATGGGGCCGACAAACGCCGCGATCAGCCCACGGCCAACGCCCGCTGGGGCAACCATATCAGTGTGCTGCTGGGCGACTGCCTGTTCGCGCACGCGCTGGACCTCGCCACGAATTTCGACGATGCCGAAGTCAGCCGCGCGATTGCCCGCGCCGCCTCGGCGGTGTGCACGGGCGAGATTTTGCAGACCCAGCGCCGCTTCGACCTGAACCTGAGCACGCCGGACTACTATCGCATCATCGAGATGAAGACAGCGGCGTTGTTCGGCGCGGCGGCCGGGCTGGGGGCGGTGCTCAACAAGACCGGCCCCGCCGTGGCGGAAGCGCTGAAGCTGTATGGGCTGAAGGTCGGC
>CAXTVY010000052.1:19446-21318 GCA_964247665.1 uncultured Chthoniobacterales bacterium
GGTGTACGATGACCTGCTGGATTTGGCGGGTGACGAGGCCGCGGCCGGCAAAACGCTCGGCACGGACTTGCGAAAGGGCAAGCTGACGCTGCCCATCCTCAACCTGCTTGGGGCGTCGGCGAACGGTCAGCGCGAGGAACTCACGCAGGCGATCCTGCGCGGTGGAGAAGATGATCTGGCAGCCTTGGCCGAACGGGCCCGCCACACGGGTGCTTTGGCAGCGGCGGCACGATCCGGCCGTGGTCTGATCGAGGAGGGCTTATCGCAACTGGATGTCCTGCCCTCCAGTCCGTACAAGGACGCACTGGTGCAGGTCGGGCGGCGGCTCGACGGGACGATTGCGCAGTACGCGGAGTAGGGGGAGTTCGGAGGGGCAGAGGGGAAGGTGGACGGCGCGATTTGTGGGTTGGAAGGAGTTTTGCGGAATAATTCGTTTTTATTCCAATAAATGCCGCCCGGGTGTTTCGCTTGTTCAGGGCGTTGAGAAAGTGTGGGTTATTTGGAGAAGCCGTCGTGATCCCGGGTGACATCCATGAACGGGGCCGATTTTCGGGCCGCGCGCTTTGCCGCTGTACTTGCGCGGGAAGCCTCTTTTAGGGTTCGTCCCGCACACATGGAACCCGAGTCTTTTCGCATCCAGGAGGCGCTGGAGGCCGACGAACCGCGCCGACGCCTCGCCGCGCTCGGCGCGCACACGCTCAGCCACACCGACCTCATCACCATCCTGCTCGACGACACCCCGGACGACTCGTCTGCGGAAAAGGAGCAGGCCCGTGACGCGGGCGAAGTGACCCGGCGGCTGCTGTCGGAGTTTCGCTCCCTGCGCACCTTGGCGCGGTGCGACCCGCGCGAGCTGGCAAAGGTCGAGGGCGTGAGCTACAGCAAGGCCCTCTTACTTTCCGCCGCCTTCGAACTCGGCCGCCGGACAGCGCGCGAAACCATCGCCAAGCTGCGGGTGGACAATCCCGAGATCGTTTGCCAACTCCTCGCGCAGGACCTGCGCGCGCTCACCCGCGAATCGTTGCGGGCCTTGTTGCTCGACACCAAGTATCAGCTCATCCGCATCGAGGAAATCTCCCTGGGCAGCCTCAACGAGAGCATCGCCCATCCGCGCGAGATCTTCCGGCCCGCGCTGGTGCACTCGGCCTACGCGCTCATCATGGTGCACAATCATCCTTCAGGCGATCCCACGCCCAGTGACGCCGACCGCAAACTCACCAAGCGGCTCGTCGAAGTCGGCGGCCTGCTGCAAATCCAGGTGCTCGACCACATCATCATCGGCGGGATGCAGGCGGCCAAGCCATCGTATTTTTCGTTCAAGGAGGCGGGGGTGATTCCTTGAAGGCAGAAGGATACAAGATGCAGGATACAGGATACAGGATGCAGGATGCGGAAGGTTGCGGGGTGAGGGTTGCGTGCGGGCCGCTTGGCGATGTGACCTGAGCCATCGTAAACTCTGCCATCCTGCATCCTGCATCCTGTATCTTGTATCCTTCCCCTATGACCGCCGCGAACATCCACCCCACCGCCGTGATTGATCCCGCTGCCCGGCTGGGCCAGGGCGTGCGCGTCGGGCCCTATGTGGTCGTTGAAGGACCGGCGGAGATCGGCGACGGCTGCGTGCTGGAGGCCCACGCCACGTTGACGGGCTCCGTGCGGCTCGGGCGCGGCTGCCGGGTGGGACACAGCGCGGTCGTGGGCGGCTGGCCGCAGGACCTGTCGTTCCAGCCCGACACCCAGAGCGGCGTCGAGGTGGGCGAGGAAACGACGATCCGCGAGCATTGCACGATCCACCGGGGCACCGCGCCGGGCAGCGTCACGCGGCTGGGCAGCCGGTGCCTGCTTATGGCGGGGGCACACCTCGGGCACAAC
>CAXTVY010000053.1:0-21003 GCA_964247665.1 uncultured Chthoniobacterales bacterium
ATCCCCGGGCATTGCCTGCACAATCGCCGCTTTCCACCTCCCGGAGCGACCGCGCGATGGAAAGTGTTCGCAAGCCGTTGACCATGAGTGACTTCGATCTGATTATCCGCGGCGGCAGCGTTGTGTGCCCAACGCATGTCAGCACGCAGGATATCGGCATCAAGGACGGCATCATCACCGCCCTGGGCGACGCCGTGTTCGGCAGTACCGACGCCGACCTCGATGCCTCGGACTTCCACGTTCTCCCCGGCCTCGTGGACGCCCACGTGCACTTCAACGAGCCCGGCCGCACGGACTGGGAAGGCTTCGAGCACGGCAGCCGGGCGTTGGCCGCCGGGGGCGTCACGAGCTACCTGGACATGCCGCTTTACTCCGATCCGCCCGTGATCGACAAGAACTCGTTCCTGGCGAAATGGAACTTCGGCAAGGCCAACTCGCTCGTGGATTTCGGCCTCTGGGGCGGCATGATCCCCGGTAACCTGGGCGAACTCCAGGAACTGACCGAATGCGGCGTGATCGGCTTCAAGGCCTACCTGAGCAGCACGGGCGAAGACGCCTTTCCGCCGATGACCGACGGCGCGTTGTTTGAAGGGATGCGCCGCGCGTCCGACCTGGAGCAGATCGTCGCCATCCACGCCGAAAACGAGGGGATCACCGGACGCCTGGCGCACCGCGCTGTCGTTGAGGGCCGGATCTCGGCGGCGGACTATCTTTCCACCCGGCCGGTCATCGCGGAACTGGAGGCGATCCAGCGCGCCATCCTCTTCGCCTGGGAGGCGGATTGTGCGCTGCATTTCGGCAGCGTGAGCACGGCGCGAGGCGTGGAATTGATCCTCGGCGCGAAGGAGCAGGGGCTCAACGTCTCGTGCGAGGTGTGCGTGCCGCACCTCATCCTGACGGAGGCGGACACCGAGCGGCTCCAGGCGTTGGCCAAGACGGTGCCGCCCCTGCGCACGGTCAGCGAGCAGGCGGCGTTGTGGGAACAGGTCGTCGCGGGCGGGGTGGACCTCGTGGCCTCAGGCCATCTGCCCGTACCGCCGGACCGCAAGTTCGGCGCGAACATCTTCGCCGCGTGGCCGGGGATTGCGGGCTGCCAATCGACCTTGCCGCTGATGTACATTGCCTCGCTGGACGACGCGCACCTGCTGCCGCTGGAGCGGTTGTCCGAACTGCTTTCCACGAGCGCGGCGCGGCGGTTCCGGCTGCACCCGGCCAAGGGCGAAGTGGCCATCGGTGCGGAGGCGGACCTGGTCATCGTGAGCCTGTCGGACGACTTCGAGGTCACGGAAGAGTCGCTTTTTTACCGGCATCCCGCCCATTCACCCTATTTGGGACGGCACCTGCACGGGCGGGTCCTGCGGACGCTCCTGCGCGGGCAGACGGTGTACAAGGAAGGGCGCATCACGGCACGCCCGTCGGCGCGGTTGCTGCGGCCGGGACAGGAGGAATGACGGCCGTCATCGGCGGGCCCGCCTCGGGCTCTTCCAGGGTAAAATCGCTCAGGCACCACACCGCCTCGCGCGGGTGCGGGGGCGTCTCGCCCGGGTTGCCACAGGTGAAGCGGAGCACGCACTCGCCCGGTGGCAGGTCCACGGGCACGGTGGCGGCCTGCGGTTGCGGGGTGATCGTCCAGCTCTCGTGGACCGTGCCGCTGGTGAGCGTCAGCTTCACCGGCTCCGGGCGGACGCCGCTCAGGAGCATCCGCAAGGTCGCCCGTTGCGTTTCGCCGGATGGATTGACCAGCCTCAACTCCCCCACGGACGCGCACCAATGCAGCAGCTCCCCGGCGGGTGTCAGCCGGGTCGGAGCGGTAAAGCCCGTCAGGAAGACGGCGTGGACCCGTTGCAATGCCCCGTTCGACTCGCGCCGCCATTCGGCGGGCGTCATCGTGGCACGCAAGGCCCGGGTGTAATCCGCGAGCCGGAAAAAGAGCCGCCCGGCTCCCGCCACGACCGGTGGCCCCAGCAGGGAGCGCAGCCCGGCTTCCCAAGCGGCCCCGTTGTCCGCGTAGCCGGCCCGGTCGAGCAGAACACCGTCGAAGCCGCCTAGGGCCAGCCGACGTGCCCAGGCTTCCGGTGGCAGGCTAGCTGCCGATTTCTGCCATTGATCGGCGGCGCTGCCGCGCATCGCGCCGTAGCTCCAGCGCAAGCCGGTGGTGTGCAGGTAGCCGTAAAAGGGCGAGTAGTCGTCCAACCGTTCCGTGTGGCCGCTTTCGGGGAAGCCCATGTACGGCAACTCGAAAATTTCCCCGCCTGGGGGGACGGTGGCAGCGGTGCGTCGAAAAAAATCCCGGTCATCCCGGTAGCTTTGCGCCACCGCCTGGTGATCCGCCAGGCTGGCGGGCCGGGTCTGGTCGAGCATGCCCAGCAACAGCACCCCCCCGACGCCCGCCCAGCCGACGGCGCGCGCCCAGGGAGAAAATTGCCAGCGTTGAAGCACGGCGTCGAGGCAAACCGCCACGGCCGCCAGCGCGAAAAACGCGATGAACACGCTGATCCGGTTGAGGGAGCGCACCTGTGGCGTCAGCAACAGCGCGAAGATTGATCCGAGGCCTCCGATGGTGCCGTAGAGGATCGCCACGGCGTTGAACACGCCCAGGACATCCAGCAAGGGACGGGCGGGCGGCGCGAGGCCTTGTTCGTCGGCCCGGGCCCGGGTGAGCGGGCGGAAGAGCAGCCAGCCCACGAGCAGCAGAAGCCCGGCGGTCCCGACCGCGCCCAGGGAAGCGCCGCGGTTCTCGTTCACCAGCGGGGTCGTCTGGTCGTAGAGAATTTTGATCGGGCGGAGGGCGTGCCAGCGATGGCCATCCATCGGCAGAACCAATTGGACGAGCTTCAGGCCATAGATTTCCGACTCCCACGCAAAGCGTGCGCTGGCGGGGACGCCGGGATGCGCGTGGACGTGACGCAAGGCCGGAAACAGGCACGCCAGCATCCCCACCGCCAATTCCGCCGCCAGTCCCGCGCCCAGCAGGCAGTGCCGCCAATCCCGCCGCCGACCTAGCGCCAGCAGCCCCGCCGCGCCCAGGAACAACCCGGCGAAGAACGGGTAGTACACTCCCGCCAGGGACACGACGGCGCAAATCCCCACGGCGGCCAGCAGCCTGCGCCGGTTGCCGCGCCCGAGCAGCCGCCCCCCGGCCACCCACCACGCCACCAGCACGGCGGGCGGCACCACGAAGTACGCCGACAGGTAGAGGTGCGATTCGCCCCGGAACTGGTGATAAGGCAGGAAGGCGTAGAGCACTCCGGCCACGGTGGCAGGCCCGGCCGAAATTCCAAATCGTCGGCAGACCGCGAACGTAGCGAGCGACGCCAGCGGGTACGTCAGGAGATAGAACAGGTTGTTGAGCAGCGCCGGGTCACGGCTGAACAGCGAGAGTCCCTTGAGGATCAGCGCCGGGAGCGTGTCCACGGCGGGGAACTCGTACAGCTCCATCTCGCCGGGCGCGCCGAGTGATGGGTTACGCCAGAACCAGCCGTGTTCGATCAGAGTTTTGGTGAACGTCAGATGCAGAAGCGCGTCGCCTCCGTAGGTGAGCGGTGTGCGCAGGTCCAGCCGTCCGGGCGGCAGGATCATCGGGAGGAAGGCCAGCGTCAGCGCCAGCACCGCGCCGTAGGCGGCCAGGGGATGCCACCGGCCACGCCGCCCGCGAGACGCAGCCGCCCGTTCGGGCAAAGTGCCCGGGGCGAGCGGCGTGCGGTGGTCCTTCGGCATTGGCTGGCGGCGGATTACGCAGCCGGTTTCTCGGGGGGGGCACTCTTTTCCGGCTTGCCCCCGCCGTTGCCGCCGCCGAGCAGGCTTGCCGCGCGCTTGAGCAATTCGGGGATCTTACCTGTGTCCTTACCCGCGCCGCGCGCGAGGTCGCCCTTGCCGCCGCCCTTGCCGCCGACGATTGGGGCGAGCTGCTGCAAGAGCTTGCCCGCGTTGAACCGGCTCGTGAACTCCGGCGATACCCCGACGGCCAAGTGCACGCTCTTGTCCTCGCCCGTGCCCACGCCCGCCAGCACCGCGACGCCCTTGAACTTGCGGCCCTTGAGCGCGTTGAGCGCACCCGCCAGCAACTCCGGCCCGGCCTCGCCCAGGTCTACCCGCTCGATCACGCGCGGCACACTCGCCGTGTCGTCGATCTTGCTCCACAGGGTTTCGATGAAGCCTTCGGCTTCCTTCTTGAGCGCGCCCGCCTTGTCCTTTTCCTGCGCCTTGGCGAGGTCGGCCAGCTTCGCTTCGAGTTCCCTGATCCGGGCCGCCTGCGCGGCGGACTGCTCCTTGAAATAGTTCAGTGCGGCCACGCCTGCCACGGCCTCGACCCGCCGCACCCCGGCGCTGATCGCGCCCTCGCTGACGATCTTGAAGGCCCCCAGCTCGCCCGTCGCGCGAACGTGCGTGCCGGCGCAGAGTTCCATCGAATACCCGTCCAGGCCGCTCTGGCTGCCGCCGATCTGCACGACGCGCACCGTCGCGCCGTACTTGTCGCTAAAGAATTGCATGATGTCGCGCCGGTCGCGGACCTCGGCGTGCGGCAGTTCGCGCCACGTCACGGGATCGTTTGCCAGCGTGCGGCGGTTGACGAGGTCCTCCACGGCCGCGATCTGCTCGGGCGTCAGCGCCGCGCCGTTGAAATCGAAGCGCAGGCGGTCCGGCCCGACGTAGGAGCCCTTCTGCGTGGCCTCCGGCCCGACGATCTCGTGCAGCGCCCAGTGGAGCAGGTGCGTCGCCGTATGGTGCGTCTCGGTGGCCCGGCGGCGGCTGGGATCGACCTCCAGCGAGACGAGACGACCCGCGGTCAGCAGCGCGCCGTCTTCCTTGTTCGCCAGGCGCAGCAGGTACGTGCCGCCGTGCTTGATCGTGTTGGCCACGACCACGTCGGGCTTGCCGCTGACGCCGATGATGCCCGTGTCGCCTACCTGCCCGCCCATCTCGGCGTAGAACGGCGAGCGGTTGACGATGGCGTAGGCCGCGTCGCCCTCCTCGCGCACACCCTCGACGTTCGCCACGCAGTTATCGCGCACGTAGCCGACAAACTCCGTCTGGTAGTTGTCGTCCTCCGGCTCGTTGTCCTGGACGGTGATGACCTCCTTCTTCTGCGCGGCGCGGGCGCGGGTGCGCTGCTCCTCGATCAGCGTCTCGAAGCCCGCCGTGTCCACCGTGAGGCCGCGCTCGCGCGCCATGACCTCCGTCAGGTCGAGCGGGAAGCCCTGTTCGTCCGAGAGGCGGAACGCCAGCGCGCCGCTGATCTGGCCGCCCGCGGGCAGCTTGGCTGCTTCGTCCTCGAAGAGCGCGATGCCGCGGTCGAGCGTGCGATTAAAACTCTCCTCCTCGGTCTTGAGCACGCCCGCGATGCGCTCCTCCGAGGCGGCCAGTTCCGGGAACACGCCGCCCATCTGCGCGACGAGCGCGGGCACGAGCCCGTAAAAGAACGGCTCCTTGAACCCCAGCGTGCGCCCGTAGCGCACCGCCCGGCGCAGGATGCGGCGCAGGACGTAGTTGCGGTCCGTGTTGCCCGGCAGGATACCGTCGGCGACGGCGAAGCTCAGGGTCCGCAGGTGGTCGGCCACGACGCGGAAGGCTACGTCGATGCGCTCCTGTTCGGTCGCGCCCGCCGTGCCCGCTGCCGGGAGGGTGGAGGTGTACTTGTGGCCGCAGACCTTCTCGATGGCGTCGAACAACGGCCGGAAAACGTCCGTGTCGTAGTTGGAGATGTAGTAGTTGAAGTCGGTGAAGTTGCCCGTGCCCTGGATGATGCTGACCACGCGCTCGAAGCCCATGCCGGTATCGACGTGGCGCGCGGGCAGGGCGGTGAACGCGCCGTCCGGGTTGGCGTTGAACTGGATGAACACGAGGTTCCAGATCTCGATGCAACGGCCGTCGCCCCGGTTGACGAGCGAGCCTTGCGTGTCGCCCGCCTGGGTCAGATCGACGTGGAGTTCCGAGCACGGGCCGCAGGGACCGGTGTCGCCCATCATCCAGAAGTTGTCCTTCTTGTTGCCGTCCACGATGTGGACGGCCGGATCGAGCCCCGCCAATTTGAACCAGTAGGCCCAGTTGTCGTAGGCTTCCTGGTCGAACTCGCCGGGGTCGCCCTCGCCCGGCCGGTAAACGGTGGCGTAGAGGCGTCCCGGAGGAAATTTCCAGCGATCCACCAGGAGTTCCCAGGCCCAGCCGATGGCCTCGGCCTTGAAGTAGTCGCCGAAGGACCAGTTGCCGAGCATCTCGAAGAACGTGTGGTGGTACGTGTCCAGGCCCACGTCGTCGAGGTCGTTGTGCTTACCCCCGGCGCGAATGCACTTCTGGGTGTCGGTGGCGCGCGCGGGCCGGTAGGGCGGCTGGTCTGCGCCCAGGAAATAGGGCACGAACTGGTTCATGCCCGCGTTGGTGAAGAGCAGGTTGGGCGAGGAGGGCAGCAGGCTGGCGGAGGGCACGATGGCGTGCTCCTTCTCGCGGAAGAAATCGAGGAACGACTGGCGGATTTCGGCGGAGGTCATGGCGGTCGTAAGCAATAAAACGGGTGTCCGGGGTTGGCAACCGCAGGGGTGGGCAAAGGCCCCCCGGGGAAAGCGCGTCCGGAGCCTACGCAAAAACCCGGGCGGGAACAGAGAAGAAAATCACCGGCCCGCCGGAAACCGGGGCGCGGGGGCGGGTAGCCGCACGCCGGAGCATGCCGTCATGCTCTGCGGGTGTCGATGTCGGTAAAAGCAGGTAGATCCGCTGCCTGAAGCACGGAGGCCGCCGAAAAACGGATGGTCGGCAGCACGGCAAAAGCCGACTGCCACTCCGCAGCAAACCCGAACCCGGGCAACTGCACGGGTCGGACGGGCACGGTGTGCCGTCGATAGGGACCGTAAGTGTCGGTCCAATCGTAGGCGTAGATGCCTCGATGAGCCAAAGCCTGGGCACCCTTTGAAAGTCGCGCCAGCGGTCCGGCGTGGGTCGGTGGGCAAAATTGCCGCGCGATCAATCGCTGGGCGTCAAGATGCGCGAGGACAGAATCCGGCACGGGCCCCCAACCCGCAGAGAAGAACAGACCGACAAAGCCTTCGGCATCGACGGCGAACCAATCGAACTCCAACCCGAGGAAATCATGGCGTGTTTGCACGGCAAAATGGCTGGTGCCCAATCTCAACCCAGACGCCCGGATCGTAAAGACCCTGACCGCAGCGCGGCGGCCCGGAACGTTCCCGGGCCACCGCGTGCCCTGTACTTCAGACCGTCTTGACGTTGAGCGTCACGTCCACGTTGCCCTTGAGTGCCTTGGAGTACGGGCAGAACGCGTGGCCCGCTTCGACGACCTTCTTCGCGTCTTCCTCGGACAACCCGGCGACTTCCACGTCCAGCACGACCGCCAGGCCGAACCCGCCGTCCTTGTCGTCCTTGCCGATGCTCACGCCGGGCTTTACCGTCACCGACGCGGGCTTAAGCTTAAGCACGCCTGCCTGATGATCAATCGCGCCGCCCAGGCACGCCGCGTAACCGGCGGCGAACAGGTGCTCAGGCGTCGTGGTGTTGGGCTTGCCGGGGCCGCCCATCGCCTTGGGCACGGAAAGATCCACGCTGATGAGCCCGTCGTCGGCCTGGGAGTGGCCGTTGCGGCCCCCGGTGGAAGTCGCGTGGGCAGTGAAAAGAGTTTGGATTGCCATAGGACGGACAACCTAAACCCGAATCGTCCGCTGGCAACGCGGCGTCCTTTTCACCGCCCGGGAGAGCGCCCGCCCGCCCGCATCCCGTTCCGCCGCCGGATTTTGAACGGCCAAGAGCCCGGGCAGCCCCGATGGCAAAGTAATATGTCTCTCATCATCCTCGTCATCATCGTGCTGCTCCTGCTCGGAGGTTTGCCTACCTGGGGTTACAGCCGCAATTGGGGCTACGGACCGAGCGGTGGGCTGGGGCTGATCCTAGTTCTGGTGATCCTGCTGTACGCCCTCGGCTACATTCATTGACCGGACAGCGGCAGCCACCGCCTCTTCGGCACAAAAAGAAACGGCATGCCTGCGGGAGACTGAACCCCTACGGACATGCCGTTCTGCTAGCTGGTAGGATGGAATCGGGACGCTTTACTTGTCGTCTTTCCCTTCCTTCCCGTTGGCTCCGCTGAGGGCTTCCAGCACGGCGGTTTCGATCTCGCCGTAGATGCCCGCGTCGCGCTTGAGCAGTTCCTTCGCCGCGTCGCGTCCCTGGGCCAACTGGCTGCCCTTGTAAGACAACCACGAACCACGCTTCTCAATGATCCCTTTCTCCAAGGCAAGATCGAGCAGCGAACCGGTTGTCGAGATGCCTTCGTTGTACATGATGTCGAACTCGGCCTCCGCAAACGGTGGGGCGACCTTGTTCTTCACGATCTTGAGCTTCGTGCGGTTGCCCGTCACGACGCCATCGGCCTGCTTGATGGCCCCGATGCGCCGGATGTCCATGCGCACGCTGGCGTAGAACTTCAACGCCTTGCCGCCAGGCGTCGTCTCGGGGTTGCCGAACATCACGCCGATTTTCTCGCGCAACTGGTTGGTAAAGATCACGGTCGTCTTGGCCTTGGAGATCAGCGCTGTCAGCTTGCGCAACGCCGCGCTCATCAGTCGCGCCTGCGCGCCGACCGTGGAATCGCCGATCTCACCTTCCAGCTCCTGCTTGGTCACCAGGGCGGCCACGGAATCGACCACGATGATGTCCAGCGCGTTGGAGCGCACCAGCGTCTCGCAAATGCGCAGGGCTTCCTCACCCGAGGACGGCTGGGAGATGAGCAGTTCGTCCGGGTTCACGCCCAACTTGCGGGCGTATAGCGGATCGAGCGCGTGCTCCACGTCGATGAACGCCGCCAGGCCGCCGCGCTTCTGCGCCTGGGCGATGAGCGTCAGGGTCAGCGTCGTCTTGCCCGAGCTTTCCGGCCCGTAGATTTCCACGATGCGCCCACGCGGCACGCCGCCGACGCCCAGCGCGCGGTCGATCAGGATGTTGCCCGTGGGAATCACTTCCACGTCCATCACCTTGCGGTCGCCCAGCCGCATGATCGCGCCGTCACCGTAATCCTTGGTGATTTGCTGGAGGGCGAGGTCGAGTTCCTTGTTGATTTTAGGGGTAGCCCGCAGCAGGTCGGGGGATTTTTCTTCGGTCGCAGTTTTGGCCATGGTTGGGTTCGTTATTTGGTGTCGTTCAATCTAGCAGAAAACCCCGGTTCCCGCGAACGTTTTCGCAAGAAAAAACCCGCGAACCGGGGGTCGGTTCGCGGGTTCGTATTCTGTTGAGCTACAGCCGGTTGCGGGCGTGGGTCAATTCAGGCCGCTGATCTCGATCCGGCGCGGCTTGGCGGCCTCCGCCTTGGGCAGGCTGAGGGTCAGCAAACCCTGCTCCAGATTTGCCCCGATGCGTGCGGCGTCGATGGTCGAATCGACCTCGAAAACGCGCCGAAAATCGGACTGGCGGGACTCCCGGTAGAGCGGCTCCGGGGTCGGCGTGCCTTCCTGGCCCGCAGAGGCCGGAGCGCGGTGGCCAACGAGGGTCAACTCGCCGTTTTCAAAGGTGATTTCCAGACCTTGCCGGTTCACGCCAGGCATCTCGACCTGGACGACGAAGCCGTCCGCCGTTTCGGTGATGCTGGCGGCCGGGCGCGCGTAGCGCCGGGTGGGCGTCTTGAGTTGTCCCGTCGGAGTCTGGGTTGGCTGGGTCTGCGGCTGCTGGGAAGTGGTGTTCTGTTCCATAGAGTGTGTTGGAGTTGAGAAAAAGTGGAGTGTTGGAAGGGCTCGCCTCTGAACCCGGCAGGCACCGTCGGGGAAACCCCTGTACGGCACCCACCGGGCAAAACCGGTGAGGCGGGAATCGATTGTTTACTTGACGTTGATGTCGATCTGGCGCGGCTTGGCCTCCTCGGCCTTGGGCAGCGTAACGGTCAGGATGCCGTCCTCGTAAGCGGCGGCTACGCGGGTGGCGTCCACCGGGAAGGGCAGGTTGAGGCTGCGCTCGAAGCGGCCGAAGAAGCGCTCGTTGCGCAGGTTGGACTTTTCGTCGTGGACCTTCTCGTGGTGGCGTTCGCCGGACAGCATCAGTACGCCGTCATGCAGGGAAAGCTTCACGTCCTCCTGCTTCATGCCGGGCAGCTCGACCTTGACGAAGAGGGTGTCTTTGTCCTGGTAAACGTCCAGGGCCGGGGTCCAGCCGCCAGCCGTGCCTCGGCCGGAGAAGGGCAGGTCGAACAGGCGATCAACCTCCTGCTGGAACGCACTCAAGCGGGCCAGCGGGGTGAAGGCGGCAGGCAACAGGGAAGGGGTTTGGTAGCGGATCATGCTCAGGGTGATTTTAGGCTTTTTAGAGGTTGAAATCAGAACGGCGTTTGGAAAGCCGTGCTTATTTATCAGCTATCAACATGCCACTTGAAACCTCTAAACATCAAAGATCGTATCTTGTTCGATAGCATATACTTGCAGGAAATACTCCTTCGGAATGGCTGCGACCATATGTCACTTTGACTCGTTTTCTCCTTTATCTGCCACGCAGCAGACGTGACATAATGTCTCTTCTATCCTGCGCCATCCAGCATCTGCTGCATTCCCTGGTACATCCCGGAAAAGAATGTGACGATCTGGTAGCCAAGGAAGATCGCGATCACGAGGAAAACCAGGCGCGGAACCCAAACCCCCAACGCCGCCAGTGCCTTGATTGATGCCGTCTGGTAATAATCTCCCCAGTTGCGCAGATCCTCGTCCAGCGAACCGGCTTCCTCGCCCACCCGCATCGCCCGCTGCAAGGCATTCGGGAAAACGCGTTGACCCGCAAAGAGCGGGCCCAACGCCGAGCCCTCACGCACCCTCGGGATCATTTTCGCCACCGCCGCGCGAATCTGCGCGCTCTGGCTGGCCTGAGCGGCGGCGTGCAGGCCGTCCATGACGTTGATCGCCGCCTGGAGTTGCATCTCGTAAGCCGCGCAAAAGCGGCTCAGCGCCATGTTGCGCCGCAGTTTGCCCACCAGCGGCAACAGGTTGAGCGCGCGGTCCAAGCCCGTGTGCGTGCGCGCCAGCCGCAAAACCATTCGGCCACCGAGCCAACAAAACAGCGCGCCGAGATACAAGATGCCGAACGCCCAGGCGCACTGGCGTGCAAAGATCGCCAGGTCGAGCGTGTGGGTGGTTACCAGTTGCGTCGAGGCGTTGATGACGACGATGCCCAGGTGGAGCTGGATCACCGGCCACAAGGAATGGCTGATGATGTCCGAGCGGACCGTCTCCAGCGAACCGAAGTAGTTAGACAGGTACGCGAACGCCTGGATGAGCCGTCCGCTGCTGCTGGCCGCTTCAACCAGCGCGAGTTCCATGGTGCCGACGGTTGGCTGTAACTGCGCGAAGGTGCCGGGGATCGACTCGCCGCCCAAAAACAGGTGGCTCATGCGGTTGAGCACCTGCCGCAGCGGGCCGCGTCCGGTGTCCTGCGCCAGCGCCTCGACCGCCTGCGGCAGCGGGATGCCCGAGCGCAGAAACTGGCCGAGTTCATGGTAAAGCGTCTGCTTCTGGCGGAGATCGAGTTTCACGGGGGTAATTTGGCCTCGTTCGGGTGTGAAAACCAGCAAACTCGCCGCCGTGCCTGGAAGGCGGAATGACCAAAGCCCAGTGAATAACGACCAACACCGGAACAACGGGGGGGACCACATGGTTTTACGATCAACCTCGGAGTGGTCGGGATACCAGAAACAGCACGCAAAAAAGACACACGATTTTTCTTGTGTCTGCAATGTTTATTCAGTTCGATGAAATTTCAACACAAAACTGAAATACCATGTCAAATAATTACATTCCAGCCGGTTACCATGCCTTGACACCATCCATCATCTGCCGCGACGCAGCGGCAGCCATCGATTTTTATCAACGGGCGTTCGGGGCCACGATCCGGCACCGGATGGACATGCCCGACGGCAAGGTGATGCACGCCGAATTGCAGATCGCTGACTCAGCGTTCATGATCTCCGATGAGTTCCCCGAGTGGGGTTCGGTTTCCCCGCAAACCTTGGGCGGCACGGCCAGCACGCTGCATCTGTATGTGCCCGACGTGGATGCGGCGTTCGCCCAGGCGATTGCGGCGGGCGGCACCGAGCAGGTGCCGGTGCAGGATCAATTCTGGGGGGATCGTTCGGGCTATCTGTTAGACCCGTCCGGCCACCGTTGGGGTCTGGCGACGCGCAAGGAGGAAGTTTCGGACGAAGAAACGCAGCGGCGTGGGCAAGAGTGGGCGGCCAAGGTGGCAGAATGACCCACAGGACGGGCGCAACGGAGAAGCAGACGGCGGGGCTTTACAATCGCACCGCTGTCCGGGAACTTCCCCGTCGATGCCCGCCTCCGATAACCCGGCCGCCGAGGACGAACGCTGGATGCGGCTGGCATTGCGCGAAGCGGAGCGGGGCGTGGGCCACACGAGCCCAAATCCGGCCGTCGGCGCGGTGATCGTGCGCGGTGGGCGGGTGCTTGCGCGGGGTTTCCATCGTGCCGCCGGTCAGCCTCACGCCGAGATCGAGGCCCTGCGCGCGCTCAAGCAGCCGGAACAGGCACGTGGGGCGACGATCTACGTCACGCTGGAGCCGTGTTCCACGCACGGCCGCACGCCGCCGTGCACGGAGGCCATCCTGCGCGCCGGGTTGGTGCGAGTGGTCGTCGGCGCGAGCGATCCGAACCCGCGTCACGCCGGGGGCGGCCTGCGTCTCCTGGCCACAGCCGGGGCAGCAGTGCGCGTGGGTGTGCTGACCGGGGAGTGTCAGCGGCTCAACCGGGGTTTCAACCGCTGGATTGTCACCGGGCGGCCGTGGGTCATCGCCAAGATGGCGCTGACGCTTGACGGGCGGCTCGCGCGGCCTCCTGGCGAGGGTCGCTGGCTCAGTGGCCCGGCCGCGCGCGCCCACGCCCACCGCCAGCGCGCCTGTGTGGACGCCATCCTCGTCGGCGCGGGCACGGTGCGGGCGGATAACCCGCGCCTGACCGTGCGTGGCGTGCCCGGGACGGACCCGGCGCGGCAACCATGGCGGGTAGTGTTGACCCGGGGCGGCGACCTGCCCGCCGGGGCGCACCTGTTCACCGACGAGTGGCGGGAGCGCACGCTGGTTTTCCACGACCGGCCACTGGCGGAAGTGCTTGGCGAGTTGGGGGGGCGTCAGGTGACGAGCGTGTTGATCGAAGGCGGCGGCCAGGTGCTCGGTCAAGCCTTCGCAGGCGGCCTGGTGGACGAGGCGCAATTTTATTTTACCCCGTGGCTGGCAGGTGGCCCCGGGGTCGCGGTGGCAGGCATGGGAGCCACATTTGGGCCAGGCGCAATCACTTGCGATTACCGTTGCGAACGGCTCGGCGGAGACGTGTTCGTCGGTGGTATGCTCGCGTGCCCGGAGGGTTGCGTCCAGTAGCATAAGATGCTACGATCTATTAATACTTATGAAGAAACTTCTTCTGGTAGTTGCAGCATTGGTCAGCCTCGGACTGTTTGCTACGCCGAAGGCTGAGGCATTCGTTGGCATCAGCATTGGTGTACCCGTGCCTTACGTGTATGGTGGGTATGGTTATCCATACGGCGGCTACGGTTACGGTTATCCGTATGGATACGGATACGGTGGTTATTATGGTGGCTACTACGGCCGTGGCTATGGTTATGGCTACCGTGGTTATGGTCGCGGGTACGGTTATGGACGTGGTTACGGCTACGGGCGCGGTGGCTATGGCTATAGCCGTCGTGTGGGCGGTGGCCGTGGCTATGCAAGCCGTGGCGGCAACGGTGGCCGTGGTGGTTATCGTCACTAACCGGCTTTAAGCTAATATAAGCATTTTATAGAAAGGCGGTTCCTGCAAAGGAACCGCCTTTCTAATTTTCAAGGGTGCACAAAGTTGGTGATAGTCACCGCTTCCTCCGGCGGCCGGGTGCAACCACGTTCGGCACAGGCGGCCATAATTGCCGGGAAATCACCAGGCCAACGGGTCACGAGACTTTCCAGGCACGTCAACACTGCGGCAGCAGCTTGGCGGCGTTCCAGGTTTTCATCCGCTGGTGCGAACATCGCCAGCGAACCGGCGCGTTCACGCAGTTCCGGCGAGAAATCCTCCTCTCGTTGCAGCACGTTGAGTCCGATGCCGACCACCACGAACCCGGCAGGTTGCCCTTCGTGACGCTCCAGCAAAATTCCAGCGACCTTTCGGCCACCCAGCAGTACGTCGTTGGGCCATTTGATGCGCGCCGGTTGGCCGGTGAATTCTTCCGCTACTCCGGCCACGGCCAGCGCGGCGCAGAACGTCAACTCCGCCCAGCGGCTGACCGGCACGGCATCCGGGCGCAGCAACACCGAGCACAGCAACGCCTGGTGTGGCGGGGCATTCCACTTGCGCCCGAGTCGGCCGCGTCCAGCGCGTTGGGATTCGGCGAAGATCACCAATCCTCCAGGCACGCCGTCGTGGCCGGCGCGGGCGGCGAGGTCGTTGGTGGAATCGGTTTCTGCGAAAACCAGGATTTCCCGGCCTACCCCTGCCGTGGACTCTGGGAGGGAGGCACACAGGTCGTCCGCGATCAGGTGCGCAGGGGCAGCGTGCAGACGGCAGCTACCGGGCGCGAGGTCAATGGTATAACCCGCCGCGCGCAGACCGTCCACGCGCGCGGCGAGGGCAGGGGCATCCAGGCCGAGGCAAGCGGCGAGTTCGGAGGCAGGCAGTCCGGTGTCCGGCGGTGCCGCGCGCAAGGCGCGGAGGAGGCGGCTGTCAATGTCGCGGGCGGTTGCCATGATCATTCAAGTCCTGATGGCCGGAGAGCCATCTTTGCCCTGGTTCACGACTGCTGCTGGCGGTAGCGACCCGGACGACTTACTCCGTAAACTCCAGTGAGAAATCAATCGCTCGCGCCGAGTGCGTCAGCGCGCCGACGCTGATCCAGTGCACCCCGGTTTCCGCGATGGCGCGCACCGTGTCGAGGTTCACCCCGCCGCTGGCCTCGAACGCTACATCGGGCCGGTCGCAGCCCAGGACGACGGCCTCGCGCAGTTCGGCGGGTGCCATGTTGTCGAGCAGGATCACGTCTACGCCTTCCAGCGCCAGGAACGCGCGCACTTGCGCCAGCGTGTCAGCCTCCAGTTCGATCCGCAACGAGGGGCGGCTCTCCCGCGCGTGCCGGATAGCCGCCTGGAGAGAGTCCGCCTTTGACTCGGCCAGCAGGTGGTTGTCCTTGACCATGACCATGTCGTAGAGCCCCATGCGGTGGTTGCGCCCGCCGCCCGCGAGCACGGCGGCCTTCTCGAACAGGCGCAGGCCGGGCGTGGTCTTGCGCGTGTCCAGGATGCCCACGCCGGTGCCCGCGACGGCGTCCACGAAGCGCCGCGTCAGCGTCGCCACACCTGAGAGCCGCTGGAGAAAGTTCAGCGCTACACGCTCGCCCGTCAAGATCGACCCGGCGCACCCGCGCACAGTCAGAATCGTGTCGCCGGGTTGGACAGTCGCGCCGTCCGTCTGCGCCAACTCGACCTCCAAGGACGGGTCCACCCGCGCGAACACCTCGGCGGCGACCCCCGCGCCCGCGACCGTGGCGGGTTCCTTGGCGAAGATCCGTGCGGCGGCCTGCTGCCGTGGGTCGATAAAAAACTGCACGGTTGCGTCACCGGGGCCGATGTCCTCGGCCAGCGCGATGGCGATGGGGTCGTGAAGCTGGGAAGGACTTTCTAACATGAAGGCGGAAGGCGGAAGGCGGAAGGGCGCGGCGAGCGCCTACCGTTCACCATGCAACGGTTTTCGTCCAATGTCGGCTTGGTCACCCCTTTTGTGCGAGCGGCAGGCGCAAACGAAACGTCGCACCACGGCCGGGTTGGCTGTCCAGAAACACCTGCCCGCCGTGCGCTTGGACGACATGCTTGACGATGCTCAGGCCCAGCCCCGTGCCCCCGCCCCCGGCCGCCTCGCGCGCGCGATCCTTGCGCACCCGGTAAAATCGCTCGAACACATGCGGCTGATCGGAGAGCGGAATGCCCGGGCCATTGTCGGACACGCGGACTTCGGCGGTCCCCTCACTGCCGTCGCCCTCGTCCGCATGGCGCGCGGCGCTCACGCGTATCTCCGGCGGATGGCCGTTTGTGCCGTGGCGCAGGGCATTTTCAAGCAGGTTGAAAAACACCTGGTCCAACCGGTGTGCGTCGGCCTCCACGGGGGGAAAATCCGCCGGGATCTCCAGCCGGATCGCCGCGCCCTTCTCGGTGACGAGCGGGTCCAACCGCTCGACCACTTTTTCCAGGCAGCCCCGCAAATCAACCGGCGCAAACCGCAGTCCGCTGGCGCGCTGTCCCTCCAACTGGGCCAGGGAGAGCAGGTCCTCGATGAGCAGCGTCAGCCGCTGGCTGTGTTTCCACATGACCTGCACGAACCGCACGGTCGTCGCGCGGTCGTCCAACGCGCCGTCGAGCAGGGTTTCCAGGTAGCCGCTGATGATCGACACGGGCGTGCGTAATTCATGCGACACGTTGGCCACGAAGTCGCGCCGCACGCCTTCGAGCGCCTTGAGTTCGCTGATGTCGTGGAAGATGGCGATGGCTCCCTGGATCGGGCGGCGTGGGGTGTCCGCGCCGGCGGCGGGCGGCGGCGGACGCAGCGCGGTGGCGGTGACGGCGAAATGCTTGCGGACGTAGCGCCCACCCTGTGACACGTCGAACGCGAGTTGGCGAATCTGCGGGCCGTCGGTTTTCAGCGCGGCGCGCACGGTTTCGTGCAGCGTGTGGTCACGGAACACCTCCATGAGCGTGCGGCCGAGCGGCGGCGCACCCAGGTCGAACATCTCCAGCACACCCCGGTTGGCCAGT
This sequence comes from uncultured Chthoniobacterales bacterium, assembly GCA_964247665.1. Taxonomy (GTDB): domain Bacteria; phylum Verrucomicrobiota; class Verrucomicrobiia; order Chthoniobacterales; family SZAS-18; genus CAHJWO01. Next base: position 16,775 of record CAXTVY010000053.1, read on the forward strand.
TGCACGCGCCCGGCGGCGTCCACGATGAGCACACCCTCGGCCAGACTGCCAAGGATGGCCCGGAGGTTGAGCGATTCGTCGCCCAACTGGCGGTAGGTTTCGCGGAGGCGGTCGCCGAGCGTGGCGAGATCGTCCACCGCTCCGTCGAGCCGTCCACGGCGGACGATGTGCGAGGTGGCGTCCCAGTCGTCGTCCGACAGCCGACGCAGGGCGCGGCGCAACTCCAGCGCGGGGAGCAGGTAGGCGGCGGCCAGCCAGAGGGTCAGGGCCGTCTGGGCGAGCAGCAACAGCGATAACAGCCAGAGCCAGGGATTCAAGTCACGTCGGCGGCGGTCCGCGTGGTGAACCGGTAACCCTCGCCACGCAGGGTTTCGATGCGGCCCGCGTGGCTGCCGAGCTTCTCGCGCAGGCGGCGGATGTGGGTGTCCACGGTGCGGGTGTCCATGGCGTTGGTGTAGCCCCACACGTCGAACAGGAGCGTCTCGCGCGACTGCGTGCGGCCCCGGCGCTCCAGCAACAGGCAGAGCAGCTTGAACTCCGTGGTGGTCAGTTCCAGACGGCGGCCCTGGAGGCTGATCTCGAAGCTGCCGCGGTCGATGACGAAGTCGTCGATAGGTTCCTGCTCCCGGCGCTTCTCGGCCCCGCGCACCCGGCGCAACACGGCCTCTACCCGCAGGACCAGTTCGCGCGGGCTGAATGGCTTGGTGATGTAGTCGTCCGCGCCGATCTCCAGGCCCGCGATCCGCTCGGCGGGCTGGCCTTTGGCGGTCAGCATCAGCACGGGGATGGCGGCGGTGTCCGGGTCGCCCTTGAGTTGGCGGCAGACCTCCTCGCCGGTCATCTGCGGGAGCATCAGATCAAGCACGACGGCATCCGGGCGGTGCTCGCGGGCAAGGGCGAGGGCGGTCAGGCCGTCGTTGGCTTCGAGCACGGCGAAACCGGCAGCGCGCAACTTGTAGCGGACGAGATCGACGACATCGGATTCGTCATCAACGATCAACACGGTATGGGAGGACATAAACCTGGGCGGAGGACCGTGTCCGCAGGGTGCCGGAAAAAGCGGCCCGCGGCAAGGTCGCGTTCACGAGGGTAGCAGGAGATTCGCCGCGAACCTGACCGGCATGGTGACGTTTTCGGCACAATGCCGGAGCAGGATACAGAGTGCATGAAGTCATTTTTTCCCCTTGTGCTTCTGGTTCTCTGCAGTGAATGCATCTAGCGGCTTCTCCTTGTCTATCTCCTGAGCGGAGCGAGTTGGCGAGCGCAGTCGAAGGAGGACAGGCAGTGGAAGAGGCGTTTGCCCCGCCGGTAATCCTGCCACCTGCAAAAAATTTTGGGCCGCACACGCCAATTCCCCTGAGGGAGACGCATGCGGCCCAGAATCACCTTAACCTGTCGAGCTATGACCGGGAAAAATCGGCGGTGTTCAAAAAAATCGGAAAATTTCTTTTCTCGGGCATGATGGACCGCTAACCCAGCGCCACCGGGACCAGCGGTTCGGGGTGGTACACGGTCATCACCTGTGCCATCGCTCGCCACAAGTCACCGGGTACCAGTGGTTTGCGCAGCACGAGGTCAATGCCTGCGGGCTTCTCCCCGGAGCCGAGCAGCGTGTCGGCAAAACCAGTCAGCAAAATCACCGGCATGTTCGCCTGCCGCGCCTTGATTTCCGTGGCCATCTGCTGGCCGCTCATTTCCTCCAGGGCCAGATCGGTGACGACGAGATCGAATCCGCCTTCATCGAACTTCTCCAGGCCCTCGCGGCCGGAATCCGCCGTGGACACCGCATGATCGTCGCGCCGCAGGTATTCGCTGACCACCTCCCGCACCAGCGGGTCGTCCTCGACGACGAGCACCTTGAGCGGGCGGCCCGGGCGGCTGCCCTCCACGGTGTCGGGACCCGAGCCCACGGCGGGCTTTCCCCGGAAGACCGGCAGGCGGACCGTGATCGTCGTGCCGCCGCCGGGCTCGGTGAGAATGTCCAACTGGCCGTCGTGCCGCTTGATGATGCCGTATACGACCGACAGGCCTAGGCCCGTGCCGGGGTTGCCCTTGGTACTGAAGAACGGCTCCAGGCAACGGCGGCGCACCTCGTCGGTCATGCCGATGCCGGTGTCCGCCACCTCGAAGAACACGGCCGCGTCGCCGACGCGGCGCGTGCGCAGGGTGATTTCACCCCCCTGGGGCATGGCGTCCACGGCGTTGAAGATCAGGTTGGTGACGACCTCGCGCAACTCGGCGGCATTGCCCGCCACGTCGGGCAGCGTGCCCAGGTCCAGCCGCACACTCACCTTGCAGCCGGCGGCCCGTGCCTGGTTGCGCCACTTGGGCTGGGTGAGTGTGGCCGTTTCGCGCAACAGCCGCGACAGGTCGAGCGGCAGGAAGATGTCCTCGGCCTCGCGCTGGCGGTAAAATTCGCGCAGCCGGGCGACGACCGCCGCCGAATCGTGGGCGGCGGTGCGCACCGTTTGCAGGTAGTGCATGGCCATCGCCTTGTTGCTGAGAATGCGCGCGTCGTTGAGCAGGAGTAGTTCCGTGTAGCCGACCAGCACGGTGAGCTGGTTGTTGAAATCGTGCGTGACGCCGCTGCTCATCTCCCCCAAGGCCCGCAAGCGTTCCTGCTGCACCTGCTGTCCCTGCGTGGCCCGAAGCTCGGCGAGTGTTTCTTCCAGGTCGCGGGTGCGCTGGCGGACAGTTTCCTCCAGCGCGGCGTTCTGGTGCTGGAGCGCCAGGTGCAGCGCCCGGGTCTGGAGCAGGTTGCGGCAGCGCAGGAGCACTTCCTGGTTCTCGAAGGGCTTGGTCAGGAAGTCATGCGCGCCACCCGCGAGGGCGCGGCGCTTGGTTTCCCGCGTGGCGTCGGCCGTCAGCACGAGTACGGGCAGGTACACGCCGGGCGGCAGCGTGGCGCGGAGCTGCTCCATCACGTCGAACCCGGTCAGGAAAGGCATACTCAGGTCAAGCAGGATCAGGTCCGGCTCGAACTCGCGCACGAGCCGCAATACCTCGCGGGGATCGGTGGTCGTTTGCGTCTGGTACTCACGCGTGTGCAGGAGGATGGCCTGCAACAGCGCTACGTTGGCTTCCTCGTCGTCGATGATGAGAATCTTGGAAATAGGCATGGGGGCGGCTTGCGTGAGACAAGGGTTCAGACGGCGGGCGGGTTCAGGGTCGTGTCGATGGCCCGGAGGAGTTCCTGGATGCGGAAAGGCTTGGTCACGTAGTCGCGCACGCCGAGCTGCCGCAGCCGCGAAACCTGCGCCGGGGTCGCATCGGCGCTCAGGATGATCACGGGGATGCGTTGCAGGCTTTTGTCCGTGCGCAGCCGGCGCACGACCTCGTCACCGCCCATGTCGGGCAGGTGGAGATCGAGCAAGATGATGTCCGGCCCGTGCGTGTGCGCGGCAGCGACGCCGGTCTGGCCGTCACGCGCGGAGATCAGCCGCAGATCCAGGCGGCTTTGGAGCACGTGCTCGACGAGCAACAGATTGGCAGGCTGATCGTCGATGTGCAGGACGGTGCGCGACGCCGGAGGCCGGTTGGGCGGGGACGCGGGCGTGGGCGGGCGGGCATCAGCCGCCTCGCCCGGGACCGGCAGGTCGGCCGCCGCGGGCAGATCGACGAAGAACGTGCTGCCGCGGTTCGGCGAGGATTCTACCCCGACGCTGCCACCCATCGCTTCAACCAGGCTGCGCGAGATGGCCAGCCCGATGCCCGTGCCTTCGATGCCCCGGCTCGAAGCGTCGAGCCGCTCGAACGGCGTGAACAATTGGTCGAGCTTGCCCTGGTCGATGCCCGGCCCCGTGTCGGACACGCTGATGCGTACCTGCCTGCCGCCCAGCCGGCGCGCGCCGACGCGCACCTCGCCTTCCGGCCGGTTGTATTTGACGGCGTTGGAGAGCAGGTTGAGCAACACTTGGTGCAGCCGTCCGCGGTCGGCCAGCACGGCCAGGCCGCTGGCGCGCGCGGCACGCTGGACAAAACGAATCTTGTGCTGTTCTGCCAACGGCGCGGCGAAGCGCAGCGCCTCGTCGAGTACGGTGCGCACATGGACGGGCTGTGGGTTCAGCGCCATGCCGCCCGCTTCGATGCGCGCGATGTCGAGCACCTCGTTGATGAGGTTGAGGAGGTGGTGGCCCCCTTTGAGGATCTGCTCGACGCTGGAAGTCTGCATCGCCGTCAATCGCTCCAACCCCAGGAGCTGCCCGAAGCCGAGGATGGCGTTGAGGGGC
>CAXTVY010000054.1:0-14898 GCA_964247665.1 uncultured Chthoniobacterales bacterium
TGATGCTCAGCGTCTGCTGGCGGTTCATGACCACGGCGCTGCCCATGCCCTTGGCGGCGTGTTCGCGGCTGATGAGGTGGCGTTCGACGAGCACCTGTTTTTCCAGCGCGGAAAGGTCCTGGAGGTATTCGGTGAAGGCGTCGTCCATCTCCGGCAGCGCCTCGACCTGGGGCTTGAGCTGTTCGAGGATGGCGATGCGGTCGGGCTTCTTGGCCCAGCCGGGGAACGGCAGGTCCGAGAGGTTGCGCGCCAGGCGCACGCGGGAGCTGATGACGATGTCGTGGTGCGGGCCGTCGGCGCGCATCCACTCGCCCGGGTTGGCGATGAGGCCGGAGAATTTCATAGGAAGGGGGCGCCTGCGGCGCGTGGCGGTGGCGCTTCGCGCCGTTGCGGGTTGCGAGTTGCGTTGGCCGGTGCGTAGAACATCGCTGCGAGAACTGCCGCGCACAACCGGGACTATGCGGCGGCGGCCACTGGAGCCTGCTCAATGCTCGCCATCAGCAGCACGGAGAGAAAGTGCGTGCGTCCATCCGGTTCCTCAATGATGACCTGCGGCACCTCCGTCGCGGACGCCAACACGAAATCCGGGTGTTCTATCCGATAAGAATTGCCGTCAGCCATGCGGATCGTAAAAGGCTGAAACGGTGCGGCGTGGAGCAACGCACGAATACGGGCTTTCATGCACGGAAGATACCAAATGGTTCCGTGACCGTCCACTCACTGCTAGAGCGATACAGCTTCGTAAGCGAAGCCTGCGTGGATCAACTTATCCGCCAGGAGAGAAGCATTGGTAATGCGCTCAGCGCCAACTGCAAATTTCGTCCGAACCAGGACGGTCCGGTTCATCTTTGCCGTTCGGACCGAGCGAATAAACTCTGGGATCGGAAGGATGCGAGGTGTCAATGCGGTAGGGTCTGCCCCACGAATCAAGAAGCTCACCGCTCGGATTTCCCTCATGAGCCTTGATGGTTCAGATACACCGTCTGACATGGGTTCGTCCCCGCAAGCGTGCGGATAATGGCAGCTTGGATCACTTCAGCTATGACTCTAGCGTCTTTCCCAGGACCACCGCCACCGATCATGTAAAAGCCGGGGAGAAGGATTATTGTAAGCAGCACAGCCGCCAAAACCATCCACAGACGGGATCGTTTCACGGCACCCTATCCCTCCATCTGGTTCGCCAGCTTCTTGATCTGGTCGCGCAGGGTCGCGGCGTCCTCGTAGTTCTCGGCTTCCACGGCCTTCTTCAAGTTATCCTGCAATGTCTTCAGCCGCTCGGCGATCTCGCGGCGGCGCGCCATGTTCGCGGGCATCTTGCCCGTGTGGTTCGTCCCCTTGTGCATCGCCTTGAGCAGGTTGCCCAGGCTCTCGCTGAACGTCAGGTAACAGGTGCTGCAACCCAACCGGCCCGTCTTCTTGAAGTCTGCCTGCGTGAAGCCGCACACCGGGCACTTGGTCGCCGCCGTGGTCGTCAACGCCATCGACGGACCCGACACCGTGCCACCGGCAATCGAGGGCGGCGGCTGCGCGGCGGCCGGCTTCTCCGTCTCCGTGCTGGTGCCCAGCCCATCGAGCAGTTCCGTCAGCGCGAACCCGGTCGGGTCATCCACCCCACGGTCCTTGGAACACTCTTTGCAGAGGTTCACCTTCTGCATCTTGCCTTCCACGATCTGGGTCAGGAACACCTCCGCGTCGCGGGACTGGCACACGTCGCAGAGGATGATGTTTTGGTTGGCCATCGCGGGGAAACTCTCTGGGGGACAAAGCAGGAAACAGGCTGGATCAGCGGCGGGTCAGGTCGCCGCCGTCAGCGCGCCCACGGGTGTGCCGTCTTCCACGCCGAGCTCGGCGGCGGTGGCGTCGGCCCCATGCGCCGCGACGGGAGCGGCCTCCGGGAAAATCGGCGTACCGGTGCTTCCTGTCAACTCGCGGAAGGCCGCCAGCAGCCGCGCGGTCACCGGCCCGGGCTTGCCGTCGCCGACCCGGCGCGAGTCCACCATGACCACGGGCACGAGTTCCGCCGCCGTACCGGTGAGGAAGCATTCGTCGGCCACGAACACGTCGTAGCGGGTCAACTCACCCTCCTTGAAGGGCACGCCGATTTCCTCGGCCAGGTCGAGCACGGAGCCGCGCGTGATGCCGCGCAGGCTGCCCGCGCTGACCGGCGGCGTGTAGAGCGTGCCATTCTTGATGATGAACACGTTGTCCGCCGTGCACTCGGCGATGTAGCCCTGGTCGTTGAGCATCAGCGCCTCGGCGGCATTGGCCTGGTGCGCCTCGATCTTGGCGAGGATGTTGTTGAGGTAGTTGAGGCTCTTGATGGATGGAGGCAGCGCCGCGCTGTTGATGCGGCGCGTGGCGCAGGTGATGATGTCCAGGCCCTTCTGGTAGAGTTCCTCGCTGTAGAGCTTGATCTTGGCGGCGATGATGATGATCGACGCCTTCGGACATAAGCGCGGGTTGATGCCCAGGTCGCCGACGCCGCGCGTGACCACGAGGCGCACGTAGCCGTCCTGCAGGCCGTTGGCGCGGATGGTGTCGAGCACGTCGCGCGTGAGGGCTTCCTTGCTGGCGGGAATGTCCAGGCAGATCGCGCGCGCGGAGTCGTAGAGGCGGTCCATGTGTTCCGCCAGCTTGAACACGCGGCCGTTGTAGAAGCGGATGCCCTCGAACACGCCGTCGCCGTAGAGCAGGCCGTGGTCGAACACGGAGATCTTGGCGTCAGCTTCGTCGAGGAGTTGGCCGTCGATGTGGATTTTCATAAAGTCGGGAGTGAGAAGTCGGAAGGCGGAAGTAAGCAGGCCGCCGGAGGCAAAAAGCAGGTGCCGAGGCGAGAAATAAAGCAGCGAACCTTCCGCTCCGCCACTTCCGACTTCCCCACCTGTTACTCCACCGCCTCGGGCTCCGCCCTTCCGCCTTCCGCCTGCCAATTTCCGCCTTCCAACCGCCCGTCGCGCATCTCCAGCTTGCGGTCGCCGCGCTCGGCCAGGGTCAGGTCGTGCGTGACGACGAGCAGCGTCTTGCGCTTGTGGCGCACCAGCGCCAGCAGGAGGTCCATGACGGCCGCGCCGGATTTACTGTCGAGATTGCCCGTGGGCTCGTCGGCGAAGATCACGGCGGGATCGTTGATGAGCGCGCGGGCAATGGCCACGCGCTGCTGCTCGCCGCCGGAGAGTTCGAGCGGCAGGTGGTGGCTCCTTTCGCCCAGGCCGACCTCGCGCAGACTCTCGGCGGCGCGGGCGGCAGCCTCGGCGCGGGTGAGGCCGCCGCCCCGCCCGCCGCCGATCATGGCCGGGAGCAGGACGTTCTCCAGCGCGGTCAGCTCGGGCAACAGGAAGTACCCCTGGAAGATGAAACCCATGCGCGTGTTGCGCAGCCGCGCCTGGGCGTGTCGTCCGAGGTCGTAAATGGATTGGTTCTCGAACAAGACCTGCCCGCTCGCGGGCCGTTCCAGGCCAGCGAGGGTGTAGAGGAGGGTCGTCTTGCCCGCGCCCGACGCGCCGACGAGGAACGCGGCTTCGCCCGCGGCGATTTCCAGCGTGATGCCGCGCAGCACTTCGAGCTTGCGTGCGCCGATGGTAAACGACTGGCGCAGGTCCTGCGCGCGGATGATCGGCGTGGCGGCCGGGACGCTGGAGACGGTCGCGGCGGCGGGGCCGGGGATGGTGTCGGGCGCGTTGATGCCCGAAACCTAGAGGGTGCCCCGGCGGATGCAAGTGGCCGCGCGGGGTGGTCCCAACCGGGGCGCAGGCTTGCCCTCTCCGGCGGCGGGCGGTAGTCTGCTCCCCGCATGAGCATCGAAGCCGCCATCGCGGAGTTGGAGCGTTCCCCGGCGTTGTTGGACCACATCGCGCAATTACAAAAGAACGCCGAGGACGAACAGCGGCGGCGCGAACAGTTCTACAACGACATTGATGAGGACTCCAAGGCCGAGTTCATCAACGGGCAGGTCATCATGCGTTCACCCGGGCGGGCCGAACACCTGGACGCGAGTTTTTTCACGACTAACCTAGTGGGCAACTTCGTTTTGAGCCGTCAGCTTGGCAAGGTGTACTCTGAAAAATGCCTCGTTCATTGCCAGCGCAACGACTACGAACCGGACGTTTGTTTCTTCGGAGTTGCCAAGGCGTCTTCCTTCACCGCCAAACAACGGCTTTTCCCTCCGCCTGACCTGATCGTCGAAATCCTTGCTCCGTCCACGGAACGCAACGACCGCACACTGAAACTGCGGGACTACGCGCGGCATGGAATCAGTGAGTATTGGATCATCGACGCCGATGACCGGATGGTCGAACAGTACGTCCTGCCGCCGGATTCGCTGGCTTACGAATTGAAAGCACGCTTGGCCGAAGGCGGCCGGTTGGTCAGTGTGGTACTGCCGGGCTTTGGTGTGCCGGTGGCTGCGCTCTTTGACTCCGGCGAAAACCAGCGTGCTTTGACGATATTGCTCACCGGGCGGCCACAAGGCGCATGAATTTCTCCTGCATCCTGCGCCTGGGGTTGACTGCTAAAGCCACGACGGGTGCCGGGTGCCGGTGCAAGTCGCGTGTTGGGACGTGCTTGGGCCATCAGCGGTAAAAGGCTAGACAAACCGCCTTGGTCACGCGGACATTGCCGGGCGGGAAGACTTCCCGTGTCGTACCGCGCCATGCGCAGTTATCCCGCCTTCGATCAGATTGTCCACGTCGAGTACCGCGCGTTTCCAGAACTCCTCTGGCTGGGGGCGGGGTTCGAGGTACGCATCGGCGACCGGGTCTTTCGTCCGCAGTCCAGGCGACCGCGAATCTTCGGCCGTCCCTGGACGGCGTTCGAGCTGGAATACCGTGGCCGGCCCGTCCGCGGGATGGTGCGCGGCGTGCGGTGCTCGTGGTGGCAGATCCACGAACGCTACTCCTTCGTGGTCGGGCATTCGGAGTTAGCGCGCGAGAACCAGAAAATGCGCGGCTGGCTGCTCCATTGCCTTGCCGTGCTCGCGGTTTGGGTCGTGTTTGCCCTCCTCGTCGCGGCGCTCGGCTTCGCTGGCCTGGCGGTCTGGATGCATCTGCATCCAGACCACGGCAGTTGACACTTTTCCTGTCAATTGGTCCCGCGCTCAGAGCAACTTGTCCGGCGTCACCGGCAGGCTGCGCACGCGCTTGCCTGTGGCGTGCCAGATGGCGTTGGTCACCGCTGCCGCCACGCCGACCAGCCCGATCTCGCCCAGCCCCTTCGCGCCCAGCGGATTGACAATGTCATCCTGCTCCGGCACGAAGATCACGTCGATCTCGTGGATGTCCGCGTTCACCGGGATGTGGTACTCGGCATAATTGTGGTTCATGAACCGGCCGAACTTGTGGTCGAGCAGGCTTTCCTCGTCCAGCGCCATGCTGATGCCCCACACGACGGCCCCCAAAATTTGGCTGCGCGCCGCTTTGGGGTTGAGGATGCGTCCGCCCGCAATCGCGCTGACCACCCGCGTGACGTGCACCATGCCCAGGTCCTCGTCCACGCTGACTTCCACGAACACCGCCGAATGCGAATACACCGAGTGCGTGTGTTGCTTGATGGCCTGCGGCAACTCCGTGGTGTCGAGTTCCAACCGGTCCAGCTTGCCCGCTTTGAGTGCTTCTGCGTAGGTCACGTTCCTGACCGGGTTGCCCGTGACGTGCATCGCCGAATGGGCAAACGTGAGGTCCGCCATCTTCGCGTCGCCCAGCGGCTCGCCGTCCACTTTCCCCGCCAGCTTGAAGAGTTGGGCCTTCATCTCCAAGCAAACGCGCATCACGGCCGAGCCCACGCTCGACACCGTCCACGACCCGCCTTCCACCGGCGAGAACACCATGGAAGAATCGCCCAGTTGGAAGGTCACGTCCTCCATCGGCACGCCGGAATATTCGGCGGCGATCATCGTCATCACGGTGTATGTGCCCGTGCCGATGTCGCTCGTCGCGCTGGAAACGGTCAGCTTGCCGTCCGGGGTCAGCACGGCCTTCGCCGAAGCCTTGCCCTGCGACGCTTCCCAACTCCCGGTCGCCACGCCCCAGCCGATCAGGTCGTTGCCGCGCCGGGTAGCGCGCGGCTGGAGTGGACGGCCGGACCAGCCAAACTTTTCCGCGCCCTGGAAGTAAGCCTGCCGCAGTTCCTTGCTGGAAAACGGCAGGTCCATGTTGTGGTCTTTTTCCGCGTAGTTTTTCAGGCGGAACTCCAGCGGGTCCATCCCGGCCGCGTAGGCCAGCTCGTCCACGGCGCACTCAAAGGCGTAGATGCCCGTCGTCGCGCCCGGGGCGCGCATGTCGGCGGGTGAGGCGAGGTCCAGGTTTACCAGCTTGTGGTCCATGCTGACGTTCGGGCAGGTGTAGAGCTGGCCCGACCAATTCACGACCGTTTCCAGGTATTCCTCGTTTTGCGAGGTTTCCTCGATGGCCGTGTGCGTGACCGAATCCAGGAAGCCGTCCGCCGTGGCGGCGAGCTTGAGGTGCTGGATCGCCTCGGGCCGGTGCGAGAAGGAGAACATTTGCTGGCGGGTCATCGACACGCGCACGGAATGCTTCAGCGCCGTGGCCGCCAGCACCGACAGGTAAAGCTCGTAGGTCGGGCGCAGCCCGGAGCCGAACCCACCGCCCATGAACGGTGAGATCACCTGCACGTCGCCCTTTGCCAGGCCGAACACGTTGCAGACGTATTCCTGGCAGTTCTGCACCCCCTGGGTCTTCTGGTAGATCGTCAGCTTGCCGTCCTCGCCGTACACACAGGTGGAGGCGTAATTCTCCATCGGGTTGTGATGTTCGATGGGCTGGTGGTATTCCGCCTCCACCTTGTGCGTCGCCTTTTCGTAGGCTTCCACCGGGTTGCCGCGCGGTTTCTTGGGCGCGGCGACATAACCCGTGCGCGTGTCGGTGGGAGGGTGCGCTTTGTCCTTGTTGCCGCTCAGGTCCGTTTCGTGCGGGGCCAGTTCGTACTCCACCTTGACGAGCGACGCCGCGTAACGCGCGACCTCGAACGAATCGGCGACCACCAGCGCAATCGGCTGGGCGCTGTATTCCAGTTCCGCCTTGTACAACGGGCGGAAAGGCGAGCCGCCGTTGGGCGCGATCTGGTCGCGGTGATGGCGGTCCAGGTAGGCAGTCTTGGGGGCGTTCTCGTGGCTCAGGAGCTTGAGGACGCCGGGGATGGCCTCGATGGCGGCGGTGTTGATGCTTTTGATCGTTCCGCGCGCCACGCCGCTGGAGACGATGACGCCATAGGCGAGGTTCGGGACGTTGAACTCGGCGGCGTACTTCGCTTCGCCGGTGACTTTGGCCGGGCCGTCCACGCGGCTCGTCGGCTTGCCCAGGTATTCGGAAGCGTGGAGGATTTCCGGAGTGGTGCTCATAGGAGACTTTGCGGAGGAAAGGAAAAGAGGAACGCGCCCACGGATTCAGGCGTCGGCGGTCAGCCCGTTGACACCCCTGATGGCCGCCGTGCCTCTGGCAGCGAGGCCGAGGGCGCGCACCACGGCGCGCTTGCCCAGCTCGATCTTGAAAAAGTTATGGCTGTAGCCGCGCGCGCTGGCGAACAGCGCCTCGGCTACGGGGAGGAAGTTTTCCTTCGTCGCCGCCTTGCCCGCAAGCAGCGCCTCGGCCTCCGGCATCCGCCACGGCTTGTGCGCGACGCCGCCCAGGGCGATGCGCGCGCTCCGGATGGTGTCGCCATCCATTTCGAGCAGGGCGGCCACGCTCACCAGCGCAAACGCGTAAGACGCGCGGTCGCGCACCTTCGTGTACACGGAGTGCGCCGCGTAGGGGCTTTTCGGCAGGTCGATGTCGGTGATGATCTCATCGGCCGCGAGGTTCGTCTCGACCTCCGGCGTGGTGCCGGGCAGGCGGTGGAACTCCGCGATGGGGACGGTCCGCTCGCCCCGTGGTCCGCTGACGCGGATGACGGCTTCCAGTGCCGCCAGCGCGACGCACATGTCAGAGGGATGCGTGGCGATGCACTCCTCGCTCGTGCCCAGGACGCCGCACACACGGTTCTGCCCCGCGAGGGCCGGGCAACCGCTGCCGGGCTGGCGCTTGTTGCAAGGCATCGCCACGTCGTAAAAGTAATAGCAGCGCGTGCGCTGGAGCAGGTTGCCGCCGTTGGTGGCCATGTTGCGCAACTGCGCCGACGCCCCCGCGAGGATGGCGCGCGCGAGCACGGGATACCGCCCGGACACCTCGGCGTGGTAGGCCGTGTCCGCGTTGGAGACGAGCGCGCCTAAACGCAGGCCGCCGTCCGGCCCCTCCTCAATCGTGGTGAGCGGCAGGCGGGTAATATCGATGACCGCCCGGGGCCGCTCGACGTTCTCCTTGAGCAGATCGACGAGGTTCGTCCCGCCCGCGATGAACCGGCCCGTGCCGTTCGCCTTGCTTTTCTCGCGGATGGCTTCCGCGACGTTGCCCGCGCGGCTGTAGGTAAAGTTGATCATGGCTGAAAAGGGGGAACGGGTTCAGGCTGCTTGCGCCTGCGCCTGCTGCTGGGTGGCGGCGTAAGCCTGTTTGACGGCGTTGAGGATGTTCGGGTACGCGCCGCAACGGCACAGGTTGCCACTCATTCCTTCGCGGATCTCGTCGTCCGAGTGCGCGTGGCCTTCCTTGATCATGCCGACGGCCGAGCAAATCTGCCCCGGCGTGCAGTAGCCGCACTGGAAGGCGTCGCAATCCACGAACGCCTGCTGCATCGGGTGCAGCGCGCCGTCCGGGCCCGCCAAGCCCTCGATGGTCGTAATGTCCGCACCGTCCTTCATGATGGCCAACGTCAGGCAAGAGTTCACGCGCTTGCCATTCACGAGCACGGTGCAGCTTCCACACTGGCCGTGGTCGCAACCCTTCTTGGTGCCGGTCAGGTCCAGGGATTCGCGCAGCAGGTCGAGCAGCGTGGTCCACGGCGCGACGTTCACCCGGGTTTCCCGGCCGTTGATGGTGAGCGTGACGGGGGTTTTGCCGGGCAGCGCGGACGCGGTGCCGCTAGCCACCATGTCGGTTTCAGAAAAGGCGTTCATAAGAGGAGAGGGACGGATGGGCAGGTCATTGCGTGCGCCGGACGGGGCGTTGCCTGCTCTCAAAACCGGACGCCCACCAGCGCGTGGCCGGGTTTTTCTTGCGGCAACCCCGGGAAAATCAAAGCGTTATATATAAGTGTATATAGCCAAACCGTAATCATCGTCTGCCAGTTTGCCTGCCCTGTCGCTACGCGCGCCTTTTGCTTGATGTTGGAGGAGAGAGCATCAGACTGAGCGTACTTACCGATTTCGTGATCTGCCGAATCCTATGTGTCCAAACTTGTCCTTGGCGAACTGCTATCTCGCCGAGCAACTGGAGCGACTCATGGCCTTGCCGCTGAACAGCGAAGCGGACGTTGCACTCTGGGCTGCTGAAAGCGACCAAGTCTCGCAAATACTCGAAGAGCAGTTCCCGGCCTTCAAGTCGCCGGACATTTTCAGGCATTACTTGGGTGACCCGGACATCCGTGCCCGTGATAGCGGCTACCGAGATAATCAACACCAATCGATTTCTGCTTACATCAGCCAGCTTCGGGGACCACGCCGGGAATCCCTAGCACGCTGCTGTCGCGTATCACCTATTTGCGAGGACCCTGTTTTCGATGCCTAAATAGGCACCAAACCTCAAGTCATGCGTATCCTGGTCGTCGAAGATGACGCGAAGATTGCCTCCTTCGTGGTCAACGGATTGAAGCAAAACGGCTTCGCCGTGGACCACGTCCGCGACGGTGAGGCGGGCCTCGACATGGCGCTCACCGTCACCTACGACGCCGCCGTGCTCGACCTGAACCTGCCCGGGCTGGACGGCCTGTCGCTCCTGCGCCAGGTGCGCCAGAAGAAGATCGCCGTGCCCGTGCTCATCCTCAGCGCCCGCGCCACCATCGACGACCGCGTCCTGGGCCTGCAAAGCGGCGGCGACGATTACCTCCCCAAGCCCTTCGCGTTCTCCGAGCTGTTGGCGCGTGTGCAGGCGCTCATCCGCCGCTCCAGCCATGCCGCGCACGATCCCGCCTACCTCGCCGTGGCGGATTTGCGGCTGGACCCGTTCTCGCGCGAGGTGACGCGCGGCGGACGCAAGCTGGACCTCCAGCCGCGCGAGTTTTCCCTGCTCGAACTGCTCCTGCGCCACACCGGACGGCCGGTGAGCAAGACGATGATCCTCGAACACGTCTGGGACTTCAGCTTCGATCCGCAGACCAACCTCGTGGACGTGCTCGTCCACCGCTTGCGCGCGAAGGTGGACAAGGATTTTCCCGTCAAGCTGCTGCACACGGTGCGCGGGGTGGGATATGTTTTGAAGGCGGAAGTCGGAAGCCGGAAGTCGGAACCGGAGTAGGCAGAAGGCGGAAGGCAGAAGGCGGAAGCAGAATGTGGAGAGGCCCACGCTCTTTTCGCCCGCGGTAAGCTCCTCATGTATCTTGCTCTTGTAACGTGAACACCGGAGACCCTTCCCGTCCCAGCGAAGGACGAACCGTTGCGTCTGCGCTCCCTCCCGCTTCCGCCTGCCGCCTGCCGCCTGCCGCCTTTTCCCGCCTTTGGTCCAGCTTTCCCCTGCGCCTGAGCCTGTGGTACGCCGGAACGTTCACGCTCAGCGCGGCGCTGCTTTTCGCGTTGCTCTATCTGCTGGTGGTGTCGTTCTTCGAGCGCAGCGAAAAGGAGGTGATTTCCGCCCGGCTCAAGGAATGCTCGCTGGTGTACGAGCGCGGCGGCCTGCCCGCGCTCAACGGGCTGGTGCACGGTTCGGGCGAGTTCGCCGGGGCGGCGGGCGGCTCGTTCTTCGTGCGCGTGACGGGCCCGCTGGGCAGCGTGCTGCTGCTCATCGCGCCGCACGACTGGCTCCAGCAGGCACAGGACCCGCAATCGCTGTCCGATCCGCGTGCGGGCCGGGGCGGCAGCGCGGGGCTACCGCCGGGGACGGCGTGGCTGAGCATCCCGCGCAACGAGCGCAGCGATTACGTCGTGGCTTCGGCGTTGATGCGCGACGGCAGCATCCTCCAGGTCGGCCGTTCGACGGACCGGGGGGCAGCGCTCTGGCGGCCGTTCCTGACGGCGTTCGCCACGGCGCTGGCCCCGACGCTGCTGCTGGGCCTCGCGGGCGGCGCGGTCTTCGCCTACCGCGCGACGGCCCCCGTGCGCGGGATGCTGCGCACGGCGCGGGCGATCATCAGCACGGGCAACATGGACGAGCGCGTGCCCGAAACCCAGGCCGTCGGCGAACTGGCCGAACTGGCCCGGCAGTTCAACCGCGTGCTGGCCAAGAACAGCGCGCTCCTGCGCTCCATGCGCGAGGCCCTGGACAACGTCGCGCACGACCTGCGCACCCCGCTGACCCGCCTGCGCGCATCGGCCGAGACCGCGCTGACCAGCGAGGAGAATCCGGCGGCCTTGCGCGAGGCGCTGGCGGACAGCGCCGAGGAGGCCGAGCGCGTGCTGACGCTGCTCAACGCCGTGCTCGACGTGTCCGAGGCGGAGGCTGGCATGATGACGCTGCGCCGGGCGCGGACGGACGTGCGGGCGTTGCTCGCGCAGGTGCTCGACGTGTACGGCCTCGTGGCCGAGGAGCGGCGGATCACGACCCGGACGCTCTGGCCCGCGCACGAGCCGTGCGAGGCGGACATCGACCCCGCGCGGTGGCGGCAGGCGCTGGCCAACCTGATCGACAACGCGCTCAAGTACACGCCCGAGGGCGGGGAGGTGGAGGTCGCGTGCCAGCGCACGGCAAGCGGCGCGGTGGAGGTGACGGTGCGTGACAACGGGGTCGGCATCCCGCCCGGGGAGCAGGCGCGGGTGTGGGAGCGGCTCTACCGCGGCGACAAGAGCCGGGGCCAGCGCGGTCTGGGGCTGGGGTTGAGCCTGGTCAAGGCCATCGTCGAGGCGCACGGCGGCCGGGTGGCCGTGGCCAGCCGCGAGGGTCAGGGAGCGCTGTTTACGGTGACGCTGCCGGGGTAGCCGGACGGCGGCTTACCGTCTTCTTGGTCATCTTCCGTTTGGCCGGTTTCCGGGTTTTCTCCAGAATGAGCGACATGCCCCAGCGCGCGTTCTCGCGGGCGGCGTTGCGCTGCGCCCGCTTCATAGCCGCCATGATATGTGCGCCCACTCAACGTACTTTCCACCGCGAAATCCTTTTACTGCCTCGTGACGGAAGACATCCTGGACTTCAGCGCGGGTTGCATGGCAGTTGATTTCTTGAGCTGATCGCACACTCAACAGCGGGGACGCGCCTTACCAACCGGCAAGCGCATCACCCGGCCTCTATCTGATTTCCCTACACCATCCCCAGCAGCGGGAACTTGCGCCCGAGCACGGCCTGGCTGGGCACCTTCATCCAACGCTCCAGGGCCGTCGCGTAGACGCTGCGGAAATCCACGTTGTACATCAGGTCGCCACCCTCGCTGAGCTTGGTCAGGCTCGGGTACTGGCCGTACATGCCGGGCTTGACCCCACCGCCCAAAATGATCATCGGGGCCGCCGCGCCGTGGTCCGTGCCGCCGCTGGCGTTCTGCGCCACGCGCCGACCGAACTCGCTGAACGTCACCAGCATCACCCGGTTGAAATTGCCCTGTGCCTTCAGGTCCGCCGTGAACGCCCCGATGCCCTCGCCCAACTCCTTCATCAGGCGTTCGTGCGTGTTGAGCTGGTTGCCGTGCGTGTCGTAGCCGCCGTGGCTGACGTAGTACACCCGCGTGGGCAGCCCGCCAGCGATCATCCGTCCCACCAGGCTGAGGCTGTCGCCCAAGGCCGTCGTGGGATAGGCGACCATCGGCTTGGTCTTACGCGCGATTTCGAGCACCTTGTCCGAGGAAAGCTGCGCGTCCAGGGCCGTGCGCTCCAGAAAGTCGAGCGAGCTGCCGCCCGTGTTGTGCGAATTGCTGCCGGTCACCGCGCCGATGGAGCCGCCGGACATGTTGCCGTCGTCCAAACCTGCCCCGTCCATGCCCTCGGGCTGGTTCATCTGGCGGTAAAGGATCTCGGCCGCGTCGGCCGCGTGGCGCGGGCTGGACTTGTCGATCCAGCGGAATTTCTCCGGGTCCGCGAACGTCACGCCCGTCGGGTGCGCCGAGGCGAACGCCTGGGGCTTGGAGCCGCCGATACTCACGCCGACCGTGGGCGGTGCGCCCTGGCAGCAATTATCGAAATAATTGACAAGCCAGCCGTAGGGCGCGTTGCGGTTGCTGTCGGACGCCGTCTGCCAGATTTCGGTCGAGCGGAAGTGCGAGCGATTCGGGTTCGGGTAGCCAACGCCCTGGATGATGGCGACGTGGCCTTCATCGTAGAGCCCTTTGAGCGGCGACAACGCCGGGTGCAGCCCGCAGTAGCCGTCGAGCTTGAGCACGCGGTCGGCAGCGTGTGCGAGGGTAGGCCGGGCGCGATGGTAGGCATCGTCCGCCCAGGGGGGCAGCATGTTCAGTCCGTCGTTGCCGCCAGCCTGCTGGAGCACGACGAGGATCGGACCGTCCGTGCCGGTGACGATCTGCGTGGCGCTGTTGGCGGCGGCCTGCGCGTTGAGGGCATGGAACGTCTGGTCGATGAAAGCGGGCAGCGTCCAGGAGGCGGCCACGCCAAGTACGCTCGTGCGCAGAAAGCTGCGCCGGGTTTGCAGCGTGCCGCGTTCGCGGCTGGAATCGGAGTCGTGATGGTCGTGGCTCATGCTAGTTCAAAGGTGGGGCGAACGGAGTTGAGAAAGTGATGCAGGATACACGATACAGGATGCAGGATGGCCAGAGGCAGGCGTGAAGTGGGAAAGGAGTTAAGGAGGTTAACGGATCAGGAACCGGGCGACAGGAGAGCTTCCGCATCTTGTATCCTGCATCTTGCATCCTGCATCTTCCGCTCAGCAGAGCTGATACCGCGGCGTGCTCATCATCAGGTGGACCAGGCCGATCAGGCTGCTGTCGGAAATCTTCGCACCCTCGGATTTGAGGAAATCCTGGAACGCCTGCTCGTCCTTGGGTGAGAGCGCACCCTGGAAGAACCGCGTGCCCAGGTTACGCACCAGCGCTACCGGGTCGGCCCGCAGGTCGGGCGGAGCGATCTTTTGCAGGTCCACTTTGCCGCTCGGGATCGGCGGCAAGGTGGCGGCGATCTGCGGCACTTCCATCGTGCCGGCCATCTCCGGGTCCGGCGGGGCGGGCTTGGGCGCGGTGCCCAGGAGCGCCCCGGCCAGGTTGTAGCGCGTCAGCAGCGTGGACGTGCTGATCCACGACTTGCCGCCGTCCCAGCCCTTGACGTTCGGCGGGTTGAAGGGCATCTGGCCCAACTGCTTGAGCGCCGCGATCATCGGTCCGCGTGGGGGCAGGGTGATCTCCAGCTCACGCGAGGTCTGCACCAGCCACTGGATCGGGCTCTTGATCTGCTCGCGCACGGCCTGGGCCGAGTAGAATTCCTGACTGGTAAACATCTGGTGCAGCACGGGGCGCATCTCGTAACGATGCGCGCGCATCGTCGCCGCCAGCGCGTCCACCAGCGCGTCCGGCGGGTTCTCGTAGGCGAAAAACGTCCAGAGCTTGCGCGCCATGAACCGCGCGCAGGCCGGTTGGGCGATGATCGTGTCAACCGCCTCGTCGCCGTTGCGGATGTCGGTGCGCCCGAGCATCGTCTTGGGCGTGTTGTCGTGCTGGTTGGGCTGGAAGAGGAAGCCCGCGGTGCGCGGGTCGATGCGGTAGCCCGTGAAGGCGCGCGCGCCCTCGGTCACGTCCTTCTCGGTGTAGTGACCCTCGCCCAGGGTGAAAAGCTCCATCACCTCGCGGGCGAAATTCTCGTTCGGGTGTTCGGCGCGGCTCTGACGTAGGTCCAGCCAGACGATCATCGCCGGGTCGCGCGTCATGGCCTTGACCAGCGTGCCGAAGTTGCCCCGGGCATGCTCGCGGAACGTCTGGTTCTGCCGCCACATGAGGTAGGCA
>CAXTVY010000054.1:14908-20462 GCA_964247665.1 uncultured Chthoniobacterales bacterium
GAAGTAGGCGTTCTTGACCTTGACGAAGCTGGTGGCGAAATGCCCGTGCCAGAAGAGCGTCATCTTTTCCTCCAACGGATCGACCGACTCGCGCATCCGCTCCATCCACCAGCCAACGAGATCGACGAGATCACCCACCTGCTCCTTCTGCTTCGCCTTGTTGGCGGCGCGTTTTGCCTGTTCATGCGCTGCGGCATCAGCGTTGGCAGGCAGGCCGGCCTGCGCTTGCTGGACGGCCTCCATGTGTTCCTGAAAAAGATTTTCCGGGTGCGCCCAGTCCGGCGGTGTCACGGGAGCGGGAGCCGCCGGGCCGTCCACGAGGTAGCGGATGGACGCGGCCATCCCGGAGGAAACCAGGGAATCAACGTGGGCGGGCGTGCCCCCGAAGCCTGCCCGGTTGAGCAGGTGGGCAGCCTTGGCGTGGTCCCATTGGTCTGGCGGGAGGGGGGAAAGCATAGCTAACCATAGTAAACCGTTCGCGGAACGCAAAGTTGCGGAGTGAATGCAGGATGTGCCTGCCGCCTTTCCTCGGCGGCCGTTTGCTTCGCCGGGACGTATCGTTTATCTGAGGGGACAGGGAAAACGATGGGCGGGTAGCTTCCGGGCCGGGTTTTGCCTCCACATCCTCTGCTTTTCCCTTCTGATTCCCATCGCACAGCCATGCGTTTTACCAACCTGACCCGCGCCACCGAGATCGGAGCCAACAGTTACCTGCTCGAAACCGGCAGCCGCAAGTTGGTCCTCGACTGCGGGATGCACCCCAAGCGCGAGGGCGAGGACGCCCTGCCCAACCTGCGGGTCGTCCCCGACGGCGCGCTCGACGCCATCCTCGTCTCCCACTCCCACCTCGACCACATCGGTTCCTTGCCCGTGCTCATGCGCCGCCAGCCGCAGTCGCGCGTGTTCATGACCCCGGCGACGGCCGCCCTCGGTGAGGCGTTGCTGCACAATTCCATCAACGTGATGGCCAAGCAGGCCGCGCCCGCCAATGGCAACGGGCATGGGCATGGGCATGGGCAGGATCGCGGCCGGGGCGCGGCCAGCGCCTCCCTGCTGTTCACCCACCGCGAAGCCGACGAATACACGCAGATCTGGCAGCATTGTCCCCAGCGGCAGATCTGGAGTCTCGACGGCGAGCGCATCGCGCGGCCCGAGGAGGCGGAGGTGAGCTTCGAGTTCTTCGACGCCGGGCACATTCTGGGGTCG
Organism: uncultured Chthoniobacterales bacterium; assembly: GCA_964247665.1. Taxonomy (GTDB): domain Bacteria; phylum Verrucomicrobiota; class Verrucomicrobiia; order Chthoniobacterales; family SZAS-18; genus CAHJWO01. The sequence goes on from CAXTVY010000054.1 coordinate 16,115, forward strand.
TCGGGCATCCTGCTGCGCGCCGAGGGCAAGCGCGTGTTCTACACGGGCGACGTGAATTTCGTGGACCAGACCATCAGCCGCGCGGCGGGCTTTCCCGCGCCGGAGGACGGTCCCATCGACATGCTCATCATCGAGACGACGCGCGGCGACCACCCGGCACCCCCCGGCGTCACCCGCGAGGACGAGGAAGCGCGGCTGGCCCGGGCGTTGAAGGAGGTGTTCGCGCGCGAGGGCGCGGTGCTCATCCCCGTGTTCGCCCTGGGCAAGACGCAGGAGATGCTGGCGACGTTCTTGCAGTTCAAGCAGCAGGGTCTGATGGGCGACGTGCCGATCTACATCGGAGGTCTGAGCACGAAGATGACCGACATCTACGACCGTTTCGCGGGCAGTTCGCCGCGCCGGCTGCCGGGGTTGTCGCTGCTCCATTCGGTCGCGCCGTACGTGCTCAGCGGGCGCGCGGCGTCGGAGGAGCCGATCAAGCCCCGGCGCATCTACGCGTTGTCCAGCGGCATGATGACCGAGCACACGCTCTCCAACGTGTTCGCGCGCCGGATGCTCTCGGACCCGCGCCACGCCATCTTCTTCGTCGGCTACGCGGACCCGGTGTCGCCCGCAGGGGTGCTGCGTGCGGCGAAGCCCGGCGACCGGGTGCAACTCGACGAGGACGCGCCCGAGCAGGAGTTGCGGTGTCAGGTGGAAGTGTTCGACTTCAGCGCGCACGCGCAGCGGGAAACGATCCTGGATTACATCCGCAAGGTGCAGCCCAAGAAGGTCGTGCTCGTCCACGGTGACCCGGGGGCCGTGGAATGGTTCCAATCGACGCTCAAGGAGCTGGAGCCCGGCATGGAAGTCGTCGTGCCGCCATCCGGCGTGGCGCTGGAGTTGTGAGGGTTTGCGGGACAGGCAGGGATTGCGTCGAGGTGCACAAACGAATAAATTCGCGGTCATGACCTGGGACGAAGTCTGCGCCAACCGCTACTTGCAGGATTTGCCTTTCCGCATCGAGACGAATCGCTGGGGCCAGATCGTCATGAGCCCTCCCCATAACGATCACAGCTTCGCGCAATCATCCATTTTCGAGTTGCTGCGTGAAAAAATGTCCGGTGGCAAGGTTTTGCAGGAAACCGTGATCGACACGGCAGACGGTAACAAAGTGGCTGATGCCACCTGGATGTCCGATACTTTCTACCGGGCGAACAAAGGCCAGTCGAGCTTTCAACAAGCCCCGGAAATTTGCGTCGAGGTCAAGTCGCCGAGCAATTCCATGGGCGAATTGTTGGAGAAAAAGGATCTCTACTTCCAGGCCGACGCGCGGGAAGTCTGGATCCGGGAGCAATCCGGCCGGATGCTCTTCTTCGATGCCGACGGCCCAGCGGAGCGTTCAACGCTTTGCCCTGACTTCCCACTCACCGTCGAGATTTAAGCTCAGTGCACGACCGGCGCAACAACCCCATGTCCGCCGTGCTCGCTACTGGTGGCTGTGGCCGTGGTGTTCTCGGCGCGTAATTGACCGTCCGGATCGAGTTGTTCCACGGTCCGTTCGTCCTCGTTGGCACCCGTGTGTGCCTTGCGGAGTTCCTTGTATGCTTCTTCGCCGTGATGCACGCGCTCGGAGGCTTCGGCCACCTCGTGCCGGGTGTGCAGGTGGGTGCGCCCCAACTGCACCACGCACACCAGCGCAAATACGATGGAAAGCAGCCACGCTGAGCGGCTGTTGAGCAGCACACCCAACGAAGCGAGCACGATGCCGATCTCGGCGATCAGTTGGGCGTGCTCGTAGCCCTCCGCGCCCTCGAAATGTGCTTGGACCAGCGGGTTATACTCGTCCGACCATTCCTTGGCCACGGCGCGCTCTTTGGAGTAATCGGTGTAGAGGCGCAGAAACCGGCGCAGCACCGTCTTGTCTCCTCCCCCGGCGGCATTGGCGGTCGCAGCTCCGCGTTGCTTTTCCAGCTCCAGCATGATGAGCCGGAACTTGGTGCTGGCCGAGCTGTAGTCGGAGTGCGCCTGAGTCTGCTCGATCATGGTGCGAGTCAGCTCATTGCGCTCGGCCCCAACCAACGCGGCGCAGAAGGCGATCAGCACGCCGATGAGCGCCATCGTTAGTCCGATGAGCTTGCCCGCGGCGGCTTTCCCGGCAGGGGCGTCGTGGCTGTGGTCGTGACCATTGGCATGAGCGGCGTGTTCGGCGTGTTCGAGCGCTTCGTGAGCAGACATAGATGGTAATTTGCTTCCGGCAGGGGGGACTGTTCTAGCAGGTGAATCCGACGCGTAGCAAGCAGGCAATATGCCACTACAGCCAGGCGGACCTCCCCGGCAACGGCGAGCTTCCCCCGGCCAACCTCGGCCTATTGCGGCGCGGGCGTTTTCCCGGGCCCGGGAGGCGTCGCCTCCCCGGGCGCTTTGCCGCCGCCGGTCAGCTTCATGATCGTCGAGAAGAACACCGGCGTCAGCAGCAGGCCGAACACCGTCACGCCGATCATCCCGCTGAACACCGCCGTGCCGAGCACCTGCCGCATCTCGGCTCCCGCCCCCGTCGCCACCACCAGTGGCACCACGCCCAAAATAAACGCGAAACTCGTCATCAAAATCGGCCGCAAACGCAGCCGCGCCGCCTCGACCGCCGCCGCCACGCGGTCCTTGCCTCCTTCCATCTGCTGCTTGGCAACCTCCACGATCAGAATCGCGTTCTTACTCGCCAGGCCCACCAGCACCACGAATGCGATCTGCGTGAAGATGTTGTTGTCGAAATGGCGGATGAACACTCCCGCCAGCGCGGAAAGCAGGCACATCGGCACGATCAAAATAATCGCCAGCGGCAGGCTCCAACTCTCGTACTGCGCCGACAGCGCCAGGAACACGAACAGCACACACAACGGGAAGATGTACAGCGCCGTGTTGCCCGCGAGCTTCTCCTGCAAGGTCAGTTCCGTCCACTCGAAGCCGAACTGGTCGCTGAGCGTGTCGTGCGCGGCCTTTTCCATCTTGGCGATGGAATCACCCGAACTGACGCCCGGCAGCGTGTTGCCGTTGATCTCGGCGCTCGGGTAGATGTTGTAGTGCATGACCTTGTCGGGGCCGTTGATCTCCTGCACGTCCAGCAGCGTGCCCAGCGGCACCATGCCGCCGCTGTTATTGCGCGCGTAGAGGTTGCGGATCTGGTCGGGCCGCACGCGGAAGGCGGCGTCGGCCTGCAAATTGACCTGGTACGTGCGGCCCAGGAAGTTGAAGTCGTTGACGTAGTACGACCCGAGATATGTCTGCAACGTCTGGAACACCGATTCGATGGGCACGTCGAGCGCCTCGGCCTTGTCGCGGTCGATGTTCAGGTAAATCTGCGGCACCTGGTTGCGGAACGACGTGAAAAACCCGGTCAGCCCGCCCGCCTTCATGCCGGCGGCGATGAGGTTGTTCGTCGTCTCGCTGAGCGCGTCCAGTCCGGCGGCGCGGCGGTCCTCCACCTGCAGCTTGAAGCCGCCCGCGTTGCCGATGCCCTGCACGGGCGGCGGCGGGATGACCAGGATGAACGCATCCTGGATCTGGCTGGCCGCCGCCTGCACCTTGCCCAGGATAGCGAGGCTGTTCATCTCGGGATGTCCCCGGCGCTCGTCGAAGGATTTGAGCGGCAGGAACATCGTCAGCGTGTTCGTGCGGTTCGTGGAATCCAGCGCGGACAACCCGGCGATTTCCACCGTGTAGCCCACCCCCGGAATCTTGCGGGCCGCGTCCGAGAGTTTCTGGCGCACCTCCTCCGTGCGCTGGAGCGACGCGCCGTCGGGCAACTGCGCGATGGCGATGAGGTAGCCCTGGTCCTGTGCCGGGATAAAGCCCGTCGGGATGATTTTGAAGCCGAACCCCGTCGCCACCAGCAGCGCGGCGTAGACCAGCAGCGTGATGGCCGAGAAACGCACCAGCCGCGTCACGAGCCAGGTGTAACCCCGGTTCGTGGCGTCGAAGCCCCGGTTGAACAACCGGAAAAACCAGCCGAGCAGCAGGTCGAGGCCGCGCGTCAGGAGGTCCTTCTTCGCGTCCTTGGGCCGCAGCAGCAACGCGGCCAGCGCGGGGCTGAGCGTCAGCGAGTTGAACGCCGAGATGACCGTCGCCACGGCGATGGTCAGCGCGAACTGGCGGTAGAACTGGCCCGTGATGCCGCTGATCAGCGCCGTGGGCACGAACACCGCCGTCAACACGATGGCGATAGCCACCACGGCGCCGCTGACCTCGTCCATGGCCTTGGTCGTCGCCTCCACGGGCGAGTGGCCTTCCTCGATCCAGCGCTCCACGTTTTCCACGACCACGATGGCGTCGTCCACCACGATGCCGATGGCCAGCACCAACCCGAAAAGCG
>CAXTVY010000055.1:0-20408 GCA_964247665.1 uncultured Chthoniobacterales bacterium
CTTGGGATGAGCTACGGCGACGGTGACCGGCTTTCCAAGATGATTCCCATCGAGGCCGCGAAACCGCTGCCGCTGCTCCTCGCTGCCGAGAAGAACCCGGACTTGAAGAAGGCCGTGCAAACCGAGGCGGCAACCCAGCAGGTCTGGGAACACGCGCTTGTGCTCGAAGGGCTGACCCGCGGCACGGGCGTCCACGCGGCGGGCGTGGTCATTGGAGACCGGGACCTCGATGAGTACATCCCGCTGGCACGCGACAAGGACGAGCAGGTCATCACCCAATACGGCGGTGGCCCGCTCAATGATCTGGGCCTGCTCAAGATGGATTTTCTGGGTCTCAAGACCCTCACGGTCATTGAGGATGCCTTGACCCTCATCCGTCTGCACACGCCCGGGTTCGACCTCGAAGGCATCGCCTACGATGAGCCGAAGACGATCTCCATGCTCAACCGGGGCGAAACGGTGGGCGTGTTCCAGTTGGAAAGCGGTGGCATGACGAGCCTGTGCAAGCAGTTCGACATCCACGACATCGACGACCTGCTCGCCATCAGCGCACTGTACCGGCCGGGCCCGATGGACCTGATCCCGGACTACATTCGGCGCAAGAAGGGGCTAACCAAGATCAAGTACGAACATCCACTCTTGAAAGGGGTGTGCGGTGACACCTACGGCATCATGATCTACCAGGAGCAGGTGCAGCGCGCCGCCAACGTGCTGGCTGGCTACAGCCTGGGCCAAGCCGACCTTCTGCGCCGCGCCATGGGCAAAAAGGACAAGGAGAAGATGGCCAAGGAGCGCATCAACTTCATTAAAGGCTGCGCGGCGGTGAACCAGATCGAGGAGAAAAAAGCCAACGAGATTTTTGACCTGCTCGAAAAGTTTGCCGGTTATGGCTTCAACAAAAGCCACAGTGCCGCCTATGGACTAATCACGTACCGCACGGCTTACCTGAAGGCCAACTACCCAGTCGAATTCATGGCGGCGCTATTGAGCAATGCCGTCAACGACACCGACAAAATTTCGACCTTGGTAGCCGAGTGTCAGCGGATGGGCATCCCCATCTATCCGCCGGATGTCAACAAGAGCCACCTCAAGTTCATTCCAGAGGCGCTGGCGACAGAGGCCGGCAAGCCGGTCGATCCCTCTGCCATCGGGGAGGGGTCGGCCCGCTCCGCGATCCGGTTCGGACTGGCCGCCATTAAGAACGTGGGCGAACTAGCCATGGCGTCTGTCGTGGAGGAGCGCAAGGCAAGCGGACCATATGCGTCCATGCAGGATTTCTGCGCCCGCCTGGACAGCCGCGCGGTGAACAAGAAAATCCTCGAAAACCTGGTGCGTTGCGGCGCATTGGATTTCACGGGCCTGGACCGCGCGGAAATGTTTTGCGAGATCGACACCATCATGGCCAGCGCACTTAGCGCGCATCGTGATCGTGCCAGCGGCCAGGCTTCGATGTTCGACGACTTCGCCGCGCCCGTACCCAAGGGCAACGGCCAGAAAGCCCGGATGGGACAGCCATCGTGGACGCCGTGGTCGAGTTCCGAGAAGCTCGCGTTCGAAAAGGAACTCCTGGGCTTCTATGTGACCGGCCATCCGCTCAACCCTTATCGCTCCTTGCTGGTCGGCGGCAAATATACGCCGGTGATCGACCTCGGCACGCTGGAAGATCGTGCGACATTCCACGCGGCTGGTTCGCTCGCGAGCGTGGACAAGAAGTACACCAAAAAAGAAGGTAAACCCTTTGCGATCATCGTGCTGGAAGACCTGAGCGGCAGCATCGAGGCGATGGTCTGGAACGACGTGTACAATAAGGCCGTCAAGCTGCTGGAATCCGGGGGAATGGTCGCGTTGAGCGGAACGATCCGGCACCGCAACGAGGAACTTCAGGTGGTGGTCAACGAGGTGGCGCCCTTGCGCCTGCCCAAACAGGCCGACGTGACCCGGGGACCGTTGCGGCTACGGTTCGAGATGGAGTCCATCCAGTCCGATGAATTGGGCGAACTACGCGACATTCTGGCGGCTTCGCCGGGGGATTGTCCGGTCGAGCTGGAGTTTCGCCGGTCCGATGGCCACCGGCTCCTGATCCACGTCGGCCCGTCGCACCGCGTACAGCGCACGCCGGAATTGGAGGCGCGCTTGGCTGATCGCCTCGCGTTGCGCTGAAGTCAGAAGTCGCCGGTCAAACGCTTGCGGCAACTGCCGCGGTGCTTGAGTTCGTCGCAACTTGCTTCGATTCGAGTCATCTTCGCGGCGGGCGAGAAGCCGAGACGGTGCGTGATGCAGTTTTCCAACACCTCCATGTGCGCGTCCTCGAATTCAACGATGCGGTGGCAATCAAGGCAGATGAGATGGTTGTGGTGCGGCCGTTCGTTGAAGTTCGGGTCGTAATGCGTCTGGTCTTTGCCCAGCTCGATTTCACGCAACGTACCGCTCGCCACGAGCAGCGGCAGGGTCCGGTACACGGTCGCGCGGGACACGGAGCTTTCGATCTGGCGGGCTCGGGCCAGCAGTGTTTCGGCGGTAAAATGTTCCGTCGTGGCGAATGCCGCTTCGATCAGGGCGTCCCGCTGCACGGTGCGGCGCATCCCTTCCTTGTCCAAGAAGGCATAAATTTTCGTGCGCACAGCCGGGTCCATCTTCCCCAGTATAAGGAAAGCTCCCGGCAGCCGCAAGACAGCTCCGCCGTCAAAACCGCGTCCGCCATCAAGGCGAGAGCGGGCGCAAGTAGTAGGCGCTCATCGCACGAGCCAAGTCGAACACCGACGAGGGCAAGCCCGTGGCTGGTGGCATGACCGTGTGGTTCTGCGTCTTCTTGCGTGAGCCGCGCCGCCGATCCTTCTCCTCGCGGAGTTGCCCGGCTTTCACCTCGTGCCGTGTTTTGCCGGTCAGCCGGGCCTCCAGTTCTTCCACCAGCAATCGCCGTGCGATGAATCGGTTGATGCCTTGGCTGCGTTCCCGTTGACATCGGACCCGCACGCCGCTAGGGCGGTGCAACAGAGTGACCCCCGTCAAGGTTTTGTTGGTCTTCTGACCGCCGGGACCGGAGGCCTTGAAGTACGTTTCGTCGATTTCTCCTTCCACGAGCTGGAGCTGCTGCATCCGCTCGTTCAAATCCGTCTGCTTTTGGACAGAAACAGGAAATCTCAACATAGTTGTGCGCGAACCGCCGTTTGGCGTGGCGCTATAGTCAGCGGGGTAAGGGTTGTTGCTAAAACCATGAGAATGGCTACATTGGAAAGATACGATGGATGCGCGTTCGGTGGCAAGATTTTCCTGCGTAGTTTGCGGAAAACATTTCGTCACCGACGGAGGGGAAAAGAGCTACGATTTGTTCCCCTCGATAATCCGGTTATCTTCCTGTGTAACCTTTGGTTTAACCGACGATCTCGTTTTCACCCTATGAATACCGAATTGCAAGTGGGAGACACCGCGCCATCCTTCGAAGCCCTCGCCCTCGGCGGACCCTACGGGACGGGGACAAACGTGCGTCTGCAGGACTTTGCGGGCAAGCACGTCGTGTTGTACTTTTATCCCAAGGATGACACGCCCGGCTGTACGGTGCAGGCCTGCGGGCTGCGGGATCGCTGGCCGGACTTTCATGACATGGAGGCCGTGGTGTTCGGCGTGAGCACCGACCCACTGGAGAGCCACCGCACGTTCATCGACAAATACGGCCTGCCGTTTCCGCTGCTCAGCGACGAGTCGAAGAAAATCGTGCAGGACTACGGCGTCTGGGTAGAGAAGGAATATGCGGGCACGAAGTCGATGGGCACCGAACGCTCCACGTTTATCGTCGGACCGGACGGAAAGATCAGCGCCATCTTCCGGCGGGTGAAGCCCGCTGAACATGCTGAGCAGTTGTTGGCCGCTCTCAAAGAAGGGTGAATATTTTCGCCCGAACCTGCCATGGACAATAAAAATTCCTTCCTGCAGCTCGTTGAGCGGATGGAGGGTTTCGTTGGCAAGCTGCCCGGAGCCCTGCAAAAGCCGATCCTACAAGAGGTCACGCCGCTCAAAGATTTGTTTTTGCGCCAGCGAGCACCGCGAATCGTCCTGACGGGAAATCCGGCGGCGAGTTCCGCCGGATTATTCAATGCTATCTTCGGCGCACCGGTCGCCCCTTTTGCAGCGGATGCCCCAACGGACACCGTACCTCCCGCTCCCGGATGGCACGATTTTTCCCACGCTGGCCGTGGAGTGCTTCGCCTGCTGGACGCGCGAGTACCGGCCGCCGGCCAAGCCCCTTCTGCTAACGTGCTCGCCGCGCTGGCGACGGAACCACCCGACCTTTTTCTGTTTCTGCAACCGTTCGGGGCGGACCAGACGCGCGTTCCTACCGACGCGGAAGCGTTGGAGCGGCTCTTGGATGCAGCGGAGAAGACACACGGACTGCGTCCGAGCGTGCTGCCAATCGTGGTCAACGCCAGCGAGGGAGAAATTCCGTCGGACGAGATGGAAACGGCGCGGGCCCGCCTGCAAGCGGCCATGACGCTGCGGCCCGGGGTGGCACGGCACATGGCGGCGGCCATGGCAGTCGGTACATTCATGCGCTTCCGGCTCGACGGCACCTTCGATCCTGAAAGCGACCGCCGCCAAGGTGTTCCTGCCCTGGTGCACTCGCTGGTGGCAGAGTTGCCCAACGAGGCGCGGTTGGAGATGGCCCGGCTCTCCGGCGCACGGGAAGCGCAGGCACGCATCGCGCAGACGCTGGTGAAGTCGATCACCGCCGTCAGCGGCGCATTGGGTGCACAACCGATTCCACTGGCTGATCTGCCCTTCCTGTTGACGTTCCAACTCGCCATGGTGGCTGGTATTATCTACATCAGCGGCCGGGATTTGAGCCTGAAGCTAGCCACAGAGTTTTTGGGCACCATGGGCATCAATCTCGGGGTGGGGCTTGTCTTTCGGGAAGGGGCGCGGGCCGCGGGCCGCGCCGTGGCCAAGCTGTTGCTGCCCGGTTTGGGGAACGCGGTTAGCGGCCTGGTGGCGGCTGGCGGCACGTACGCCATCGGTCGCGCTGCCACGGCCTACTACATCGAAGGGGTCAGTGTCGCCGACGCGCGCATTCTACTGAAACGCTCGAACCGGCCGGACAAGAGCATCTTTCATCTTCTGGACCGCCGGAAGGATACCAAAGGTGGGAGCAAGCACTGATCTGTACCTGATGCAACCCGCCCTGCGGCCCGTCGTGTGCCGCCCCCTTTTCCGGTGAAGCTCTCCGCCATCCGCACCGCCCTGGAGGAACTGCAACTCACGCCCTCGAAGACACTTGGGCAAAATTTTCTCCACGACCAGAACCTTGCGCGCTGGATCGTGGCGCAGATGGACATCCAGCCGGGAGAAACCTTGCTGGAGATCGGTCCGGGGCTCGGCGCGCTGACCGGCGTGGCGCTGGACGCCGGGGCACGACTGACCGTGCTGGAAAAAGACGGCCGGTTGGCGAGCTTCCTGCGCGAGCGGTTTGCGGGAGAGGAACGGCTTCGGGTGGAACATCAAGATGCGCTGGATTTTGACGTGCGGACCCTCTGGCCGGATCGACCCGTCAAGATTTTCGGCAATCTGCCGTATTATATTTCCACTCCGCTGCTGTTCCATTTCACGTCGCCCGCTTCGCCGGTCGAGCGGGCGGTGTTCCTGTTGCAACGGGAACTGGCCGAGCGGATTGCCGCCGCTGGCCCCGGCACGAAAGATTACGGAATTCTGAGTGTGGTCATCGGCCGCCGTTGGCGCGTGGAAATGTTGCGGGTGCTGCCCGCAACCGTTTTCCTGACGGAGCCCAAGGTGGATTCAGCGTTGATCCGGCTGGTTCCCCGGAAACCGGACGAACTGCCCGCATGCGACGTGCAAACCTTCGAGCGGATGGTGCGTGCTGGTTTCTCACAACGCCGCAAGCAGCTCCGCAAGCTGCTGGCGGAGTTTTTCCCCGCCGATGCGCCGGTTTCGTGGCCGGAGGCCGCCACCCGGGCCGATTTTGTCGAAACCGCCCGGGGGGAGGAACTTGGGCTGCTTCAGTGGATCGCACTGTCGAACATCGTCCGCCCGGTCCATCCCGCCGCCGCGCAGGATGCCTGCGGTGAACGTTTCGACGTGGTGGACGAGCAGGATCGCGTGGTCGGTGTCGAGTCGCGCGGCGTCGTGCACGCCCGCGACCTGCGCCACCGGGCCATCCACCTCTTTGTCAGCAATGCGCGCGGGGAACTTTTTCTCCAGAAACGCTCTCCCTGGAAGGACAAGCACCCGGGCAAGTGGGATTCCAGTGCGGCGGGGCACCTGAACAGCGGGGAAGAGTACGCGGACGCCGCCCGGCGGGAATTAGCCGAGGAACTTGGTTTGCCACCGGACGAAGTTTCCCGGCTGCAGGTAGAAGAAGTGGCGACTCTCCAGGCACAGGAGAACACCGGGTGGGAGTTTATCCGGGTCTACCGGGTGATGCACGAGGGGCCATTCCGCTGGCCGGCCGAGGAAATTGAGTGGGGCGGTTTCTTCCCGGTGGAGGTCATTGGACGCTGGATCGCCACGCGGCCCGAGGATTTCGCCCCTGGATTTCTGGAGTGCTGGCGGCTCTGGCACGAGAGTTCTCGGGCTGGCTGGTCTGCCTAATCACGTCGGGTGCACGGGAGAGTGTTACGGTTGCCCGCTTGGGGCCGGACCGAAAAACCGCTTGACCCCGCCGCCGACCGGTCGCACCTTGGCCACTCCCATTTTCCAGGAGTTCCCTATGTCGAAAGTCTGCTCAATCACCGGCGCGCGTCCTTCGCGCGGCCACGTCATTCACCGCCGCGGTCTCGCCAAGAAGAAAGGCGGCATCGGCCAGCACGTGACCGCCAACACCAAGCGGACCTTCACGCCGAACCTCAAGGTACGGCGCATCTGGGTGCCCGAACTCAACAAGTTCGTCAAGGTCAAGCTGACCGCGCGGGCGTTGAAGACCGTCGCCAAGAACGGCGCGTTCAACACGCTCAAAAAAGCGGGCGTGGTCTGAGCGGGAGCCCGCCGTGGGGGCGGTGGTAAAAATTCTGGTGCGCCAAGGTTTTGGGCGCGCCTCTTGCTTGTGATTCTCCTGATCCGGCTTCTCCCATCGTGGGATAGATCCGGGTTGGCTAACCAAACGACCCGCTTGATTAGAGAAGGAGAACACCAGCACCATGGCTTACAGCGTCAAGAGCAAGAAATCCGGCAAAACCTATTACCTCCACGGTCGTGACCAACTGCTGAAAGGTGGCCACCGGCAAACGATTTATTATTTTGCCGCCCAGGAGAAGGATGGGGCGATGGAAATGGTCCCGAAAGGATATCAGGTCGCGGAAAACGTGAAGACCGGCTTGCCGCTCCTCAAGAAAGGTTAATATTTAACCGATTCGTGGACGGGCTAAGCCCGTGTCTGATGGCAGGACAGTGGCGAACCCGCCTTCTCCGGTGTAAGCGGGCCCTTGGCAAAGCGGCATATTTTGCTATTTTACATGGGTACTTTTTTCCCATGTCTGACACTTCTACCCGTCAAAAAATTGTTCCGGTAAGCATTCTCACCGGATTCCTCGGAGCAGGCAAGACGACCCTGCTCAACCACATTCTCCGGGGGCAGAGCCAGTACAAATTCGCTGTCATCGTCAACGAGATCGGCAAAATTGGCATCGACGGGCAGCTCGTCGAGAACCAGAAGGACGAAATCGTTGAAATGAGCAACGGCTGCGTCTGCTGCACCGTACGCAAGGACCTCGTGCAGGGCATCCAGCGTCTGCTCAAGCGCGGTGGCTTCGATTACATCCTCATCGAAACCACTGGTATCGCTGATCCGGGTCCGGTCGCGCAGACGTTCGTGAACATCCCGGCGCTCCAGCGCTTCGTGCAACTCGATGCCGTTATCACGGTGGTCGACGCCGAACAAATCCTCCACCAACTCGAAGAAACGGAGGTGGCTTCTGACCAGATCGCCATGGCGGACTTCGTCCTACTCAACAAGACGGATCTCGTGGACGAAGCGAGGCTCGGAAAGGTCGGAGAAAAAATTCGTGCGTTGAACCCGCATACCCGCATCCTGCGAACAAAGCAGAGCGAGGTTCCGTTGGATGAACTTCTCGACATCCACGCCTTCGATGTGGACCGCAAATTGGCGGTAGACGCCGACTTCCTCAACGAGATGAAGGAGGGGCGGCACCACCACGATATCATCAGTTTCTCTTTCGCCTTCGAGCAACCGTTCAGCGTTGAGAAATTTGAGAAGTTTGTGCAGCGCCTGAGCGAAAAGGAAAAAGTGTACCGCTCGAAGGGCTTTGTCTCCCTGGCGGGACAGGATCGACGCGCCATTTTCCATGGGGTCAACAATCGCTTCCACATCTTCTGGGACCGCGCGTGGAACCCCGGCGAGGTCCGGGGCAGCCAGTTGGTGTTCATCGGCAAGAAGCTTGACTCCACCGCCATCGAGCGCGGACTGCGCGCCTGCTTGGCGTAGTAGGGCGTTGGCGGGCCGTCACGCCAGGCCGTCTTCGGCAACCCGTGCGGGCACGATGACGGCGTCCTTCATCCCATGGAGGAGTTTTTTGTCCGCCGGACAGACGGTGGCGAGCACGCCGCGGAGATGCGCCTTTCCACCGTCGAGGAAGTAGTATGGGCAAAGGCGCACGCGGCCCCGCATGGTTTCGATCCCGCCGCTGGCCGGGTTCAGGTAAGGCTGGTCAACGAGCCTGCCCTTGTGAAACCGCTGGAGCAACATGGGGTTGGTCGAGAACCGTTCCAAGGCACGATCCACGGCACGCTGCCACTCCAGATGTGGCAGGTCCTGCGCAAGGTCCACGCCGCGGCTACCCCAAGCCAAGTCCGAGTAGCCGCTGATCTTGAGGATCAAGTCGCGCTGTTTCTGGCTGAAGCCTGCCAGTTCTCGCCAATCGTTGATTTCCAGACCCGCGATTACGGCATGGTGCGGCAGGGGGGCAGGGTCCACGATCCAGGTGTAAGGGATGACCTGCTGGAGCTTGAGCCAGTGGCGCTCGCCGAGTTCGCGCCGCCAGAACGCCTGGAGCGGTCTCAGCCAGAACAGCGCGAACCACATCTTTTCCTCCATGTACGGCTTGAAAGGAGGCGTGACATGCACGCTTCCTTCCCGCGCCTGTTCCATGAGCCAGGGCGCGGCAGCAATGTTCGGCAGATCGAAGTGCTCGAAGAACCGGTAAACGTTCAACGGCTGGCCAGCTTGCCGGGCCCGGTCGAAATCCGGTGCCAACACTTCGGCGGAAGTGCCGACAACGCGCCAAACAGCTTTTCCCGCATCCGTGGCCACCGCTTGCGGACGCCGGTTGAGCTGATCCGCCAGCCACGCCATCTCAGGCTGGTAGGTGCCGGCTTCCTCGCTGACCATGATGTCGCCGCCGGGAAAGATGGACGCGAACCCATCAATCATCCCCTCGGCTCCACCAACCACGTCGTCGCCCAGCGAAGCATAGGTGCGGTTGAACCAGGCCGTCAGGCCGATCCCGCCCGGGACGCTGTCGAGTTCCGCAATCGTCAGCCCACGCTCCGTGGGGATGATGTCCGGCCGGATCACGCGCGGAATTTCGTCCCGGAAGATTCTCTCCCGGCTGAGCGCAACTAATTCCGGCGGCTTGCCACGGTCGAGATAGGCGGCAACCCAGGCGGGCTGCTTGCCTTTGACACTGAGCTGGTAGAGCAAATTGCAGGCGCGTTGGAAAAGATGCAGCCGATAGCCGAGCTTCTCGAGTTCGTCCACGAACTCGTTGCTCAAAGAAAACGCCTGCGGCGAAAGCAGCCATTCCTTATCCGCAAAGAGGCCCTGAGGCGGAAGAGCCTCGCGCACCGCCTGAACACGTTCGATGCCGTTGGCCGACTGAAGGGTGGGAGTCATATCGACGGAGCATCAAACCGGCGGCAACCATGCAGCGGCAATGGCTTTGGAACGGTCTGGCAAACACGGAATCGTCCCACTAACGCCCGGAGCCCGTATCGTGTACGAGGAGAACGCACGATGAATGAAAGAAGACAGCCTGATCCGGACGCCAGCAACCCCGTCAAGCGAGAATCTTCAACGCCAGACGGACCAGATCCTCAGCTTTGGGCAGTTCGCCGCCTGACTTGAAGGTTTGCTTGATGGCTTTGTGGGCGTCCACCTGCTTGTAGCCCAAGGAAATCAACGCCAGGACGGCGTCGTTGATCGCGGTGTCCTCCGGGGTGGGGGCGTGCGCGCTGCTGGCCGCCTCCCAATTTGCGGCGACACCAAGTTTGTCGCGCAATTCCAGTGCGACACGTTCCGCCGTCTTTTTACCGACTCCACTGATCTTCGACAGGGCGGCCACATCGTTCGAGACCACCGCGTTCTTAAAATGGGTCACACTCATCCCACTGAGCACCGCCAGCGCCAGTTTGGGGCCGATGCCGCTGACGTTGTTGACCAGCAGCCGGAACAGATCCCGCTCGGGCACGCTCATAAAGCCATAGAGCGTGTGGGCGTCTTCCCGGACCTGGAGATGGGTCAAAACCCGGACCGGTGCACCGATGGCGGGCAGCCGGTCGTAGCTTGAAAGCGGGATGAAGACTTGGTAGCCAACCCCCGAAACATCCACCACGATCTGCGTGGGCAGCGATTCGCTGAGGATGCCTTGAAGAAAGGTGATCACGGAGTTGGCGGAAAAAAAAAGTGCGAACCAGGAACGTTTGTTCTAGCCGCAACGCTGCCGCCCCGGGAAAAGCGGGCAAGGCTGCCAGATCGATTCGTGCCGGGGCGTCCCGGCACGGACCGGGGGGATCAATCCATTTCTTCAGCCTTCCGCGCGAGGCGGTTGGAGAGGATGAAGAAGCTGGGTACCCACAGGCCGATAAAGATGCCCAAGCGCTCGCCGCGCGCTTCGTCGTCGCGCTTGGCTGTGAACCACGCGGCAATCGAGATCAGGATTGAGACGAATCCCAGCGCGAGGCTCACGTCGGAAAGGAGATACAGATTGTGTTTGTTGACTTTGTAGTCTTCGATTTCCATGCACGACATTTAGCATCATTTGCCAGCAAGTAAACCTGGGGGTCTCCAAAGGAGGAAAGCCGATGCGTTGACACCGCCGGGTTATCCGGTCGAGGATGGCGACGCTTTCGGCCCGGCGCTTGTTCCCACCATGAAGAAAATTCTGCCCACCCTCGTTCTTCTCCTTGCGCTCGGCGCGGGCGGTACCGCCCTCTACCTGTTCCAGAAACAGGCTCATGGTGCCGGCCCGGCTGGCTCGGTCGCTGAGTACCTGCCGGCGGACACGCAATTATTGCTCTCGGTCCCGGACCTCGACGGCACGCTGGCTGAGTGGAAATCGACCGATCTTTACAAAATCTGGTCTGAACCGGAGATGCAGGCTTTTCTGGCCCGGCCGCTCTCGAAGTTGCCCCCGCAGGCGGAGTTTGGCGACATCCTGGCGAAGATCGTTCACCTGTCGCCGACCAACATCTTTGTTGCGCTGACCCTTCCGGATGAGAAGTCCACCCGGCCGCATGCACTGGCCGGATTCGACTTCAAGGGCGACAAAGCGGAAGTCGAGCAACTGCTGGCTGACAGCAAGGACGCGCTGCGCAAGAACTTTCCTGCGGGCAAAGCCGACCTCCTCGAATATCAGGGACATTCGTTCGAGACATTCGACGGCGGCGACGGTAACGCCTATGCCGCCGCTTATCTCGATCATCGTTACCTGATCGCCAACGACGTGGCCTTGCTCAAGGCCACCATCGACCGGTGTGACCACCGCGCTCCAGCGGCGGGTGCCCCGGGAACCCTGGAGAAAGAGCAGGACTTTCAGACCGTTCTGGCCAAACTGCCGTCACAGTATGCGACGATTATCTTCGGTCGGCCCCAGGCGGCGCTGCACCGTTTGCTCGATCTGGCGGCAGCCTCGGGCCAACCCCTGGATGATGCCCGCCGTGCAGAACTCCAGAAAGTAAAGGCTGCCGGTGCCACCACGCGGATCGAGAGCGGCAAATTGCGAGATTCTGTGTATCTCCTTGCTCCCGGCATTGAGCATGAAGCGGCAAAGCTGGCTTTGGGTGCGCTGCCGCTCACGTCTCCCAACACGCTGGTTTATGCCGCGACGGTGTTTGAGCTCCCGACCCAATTCGACCTTCCCAGCGGTCCGCTGCCGCCCGGTACCCCGGCGAGCGGGCTGTTGACGAGCCTGCAGGAATTCGCGGTTATTTTGCACGATCATCACGTGACGCTGGACTGGTTTCACGCCGCCTTTGGCAACGAACTCAGTGCACATCTGGACTGGCCGCCAGACCGGACGCAACCCGCTCTACTCATATCCGTCGATGTGCGCGACCATGTGGCGGCGGAGAAATTCGTGAGTGACCTCACGAGCACCCCATTCGCCGAGGCAGCGTGGCAGACTTCGCAGGCCAACGGCCTGACTTTCCACATGCTGTCCGCCGCGAAAGGCGGTTTTGTCAATCCGACCCTGACGCTCACTGACAAGCACCTCGTCCTCGGCCTCAACCCGCCGGAAGTGCGCGAGGCTGCGCAACGCGAGCAATTGGGCGGAGCGAATTTTACCGGCAGCGATGCCTACAAGACAACGCTCGCCTCGGTGACGGCACCCAACGCATCCTTCGTGTACATCGACGCCCCAGCGTTTTTCGAGCGATTGTACGGGACGTTACGCGGACTCGCGATGTTCAGCGCGATGTTTTATCCCCATGTGGACGACTACGTCGATCTGACCAAGCTGCCCGCCACCAAAACGGTGTCCCAACACCTTTCGCCCACGGTATTTTCGCAGCGGACTGATGACCAGGGCAGCTTCCTGGAATCGGTGGGAAGCGTGACGGTCGGACAGGTAGGGTTCGTGGTTCTGGGCGGTTCCATGGCCGCCGCGTTCCCGTTACTGCAAAGCCAGTTTGAAGCGGCTGGTCCGGGGGTCGGAACTTCCCCGGCCCCGTTGCCAAACGCACCGCCGCCCGCACCCGCGCTAGCTCTCCCGACGCCTTGAGCACAACCCGGTGCCAACGAACGACTTTTGCCGCCGGGTGGGGGGCTCGGACGAAAAATAACCCTTCATTTAGAGCCAAGGGTGGTATATTCTGTTCTTACTATGGCCATGACCAAGAAAAACGCCTTCTCCCGTCGCCTACCCGATCTTGTCACCGAGGAACTCGTTGCGGTCCTCACACAGAAGAATTCTTACGAGTTCAAGGAGTTGTTCGACCTCGTGCACAGCAGCCTGCGTGCGCGCAACGCGGCGAGCGGTGGTGAGGAGATGCTGCGCTTACGCGCTTACGAGAAACTGCAGACGCTGGTTTCCCGCGGCATGGTCAAGAAGACGGGCAAGAAGTACAAAGGCTTGGCTTCCATTGCGAACGCGATCCCGACCGTCCCGCCTGCGCCGGTGGTTTCCCCCGAGGCAGCTCCCGTTGCGGCGGTGCCTGCGGTGGTTTAGGTAAGCATCGTTTCCACCCTTAAAATTCCACTCCCGCCGGGGCGACATTTTTTGCCGCCCCGGCTTGCTTTTATGATCCGCGATTATTTGCCGATTCTTCTTCAGGCCCTCGTTGCCATCGGCTTTGCCGTCGGTTCACTGCTCACCAGCGTGCTGTTGGGAAAGGTTGGCAAACGCTCGAAGGTCAAGGATTCCGCGTATGAGTGCGGCATGTTGCCCGAGGGAGAGGCGCAACCACGCTTTAGCGTGAAATTCTACCTCGTGGCGATGTTGTTCATCCTGTTCGACATCGAAATTGTTTTCATGTACCCGTGGGCGGTCGTGTACCGGGAAATGATCCAGCACGGCGCAACGGTTTTTTGGAGTATGCTCAGTTTCGTGGCCATTCTGACGGTCGGCTATGTGTACGCGCTGAAGAAGGGCGCGTTGAACTGGAAAAACTAGCCCGCTCTGCGTCTGCGGCTTGAGTCTGGTGCTACCAGCAGCTAAAACGCCGCTTTGTCATGGTTCATCACGTTGTCCTTTGCAGGCTGCACCCAGGAATTGATGACGAACAGGTAGAGTGGGTCCTGCGCGAGACACGGATTCGGCTGCTAAAAATCACGGAAGTTCGTGCCATTCGCTGCGCCAAACAGATCGAAAAAGAAAATGAGTGGGGATTCTTTTTCGCCGTGGATTATGAGTAAATGGACAATTTGGCGCTCGGCCACGCTGACCCAGTATACCGTCGGTTCATCGAAGATGTAATCATCCCTTACGTGGGCGAGCAACTCGCGCTCAGCTACGAAATGGAGCCCGGCAAAGATGTCAGGTATTCCTGAAGCTGGCTACCGACGAAAGCAATCTCCTCGTCGTCGATCTGGAACGGAGGAGTCAGTGAAAGGACGTTGCCGTCCGGCGCGCCCGCGAGCAGGATCAAGCCATCGCGCAGGGCCGCTTTGATGATGGCGACGGCCAGCCTGCCGAAAGGCAACCCGTCGCGTTGAACCAATTCGACGCCGAGCATCAGGCCCGTGCCGCGCACCTGTCCGACGCAGGGCGAACGCAGGGAGACGAGGGCCGCCCGGAGCTTCGCGCCCGCTGACCGCACCGCTACGGCGGTTTCGGGCCGGGCGTGTTCGGCGAGTGCAGCCAGGGCCATCGCGCAGCCGATAGGATGACCAAGGTAGGTGCTCGTATGCAACGCCTCACCAGTGGAAAGCGGCCATGCGTCCATCACTTCCCGTCGCCCCACGCAAGCCGACAGGGGAAAGCCGCCCGTAAGCGCCTTGCCCAAACAGACGATGTCCGGCACCACGGCGGCGTGATCGCACGCGAAGAGCGCACCGGTGCGGTGGAAACCCGTATAGATTTCGTCGAAAATCAGCAGAATTTTGAATTCGTCACACAGGGCGCGCAGCAGACGCAGGAAATCAAGCGGCGGGAACACGTCGCCACCCCGGCCCTGCGCGGGTTCAACCAAGATGCAGCCGATGGGACGTGTCTTGATGGTTTGCCTGATCTGCTCTTCCAGCTTCTCCAGGCAGCGAGAGGAACAGTTGGGAAACATTTTTCCTTCCAGCCGGTAGGCAGCCGCTTCTCCCAACGGGCAGCGATAACAGTGCGGGTAGGGGAGAATCGTGGCGAAGTCCTTGAGCTGGCTCCGGAACGGTTCCCGAAAAACCGGCAAGCCGCTGACGCCTAGCGCGCCGTAACCCAGACCGTGGTAGGCCCCCGAAAATGCGATGACGCCAGCTTGCCCGCTGTGCAACAACGAAGTTTTTAGCGCCGCTTCCACCGCTTCGAAGCCGGCGTTGGTCAGGATCGTCTTGCCTGGGGAACCGAGCCAACGGCCGAAGGTCAGCGCGCCGAGTTCCTCGCAGAGCCGG
The DNA here is from genome assembly GCA_964247665.1 of uncultured Chthoniobacterales bacterium. Lineage (GTDB taxonomy): Bacteria > Verrucomicrobiota > Verrucomicrobiia > Chthoniobacterales > SZAS-18 > CAHJWO01. The sequence continues at coordinate 15,275 of CAXTVY010000055.1, forward strand.
ACTTTAAGCTCCGTGGGATGTACGTCACCCATCGCGTGAATCAGGCGGCTTGCCTGATCAATGATTGCGTCGCGCAAAGGCGGCGCGGTGTGCCCCAACCCCGCCACGGCAAAGGCCGAGGTCAGGTCGAGAAAACGGTTGCCGTCGGCATCCCAGACGTTTGTGCCTTCGGCTCGCTCCCAGAAGACCGGGAACTCCGGGTCAACGTAAGTGACGTTGCGCGATTCCGCGGCGCGCAGGCGCTGTGCGAGTGCTCTGGAACGTGGCCCGGGGACGCCGGTGACGAGGGCAGGCAGCATCGGTGGCGGGCAAACGGTTTGGCGGGAAGTTCCTGCTACGGCTTGAGCCGCTGGTAGAGCGCCACGAGCTGGGCGGCGGTCCGTGCCCAGGTGAACTTCCCGGCCTGGATCATCGCCTGCTGCTGGAGCGACTCCCAATCCTCGGCCGGCTGGAGCAGCTTGGGCGCGCGATGGGCGAGGGCATCGAAGAGCGCCTCGCCGTCTGGACGGTAGAACACTACGCCGTTACCGCCATCCACGCCCGGTTGGTAATCCGTGATCAATTGCTTCACGCCGGGTCCCGCCGGAATGATCGGCACGGTGCCATACTTCAGGCTGCGCAGGATCGATTCGCTCAGCCGCAGGGTGCGTCCGAGGAATAGCTGGAAATCCGCTCCCGAGACAGCCAGGTGGTTGAGCCGTTCGTCCGCGGTTCGCACGAGTGCGAGGCGGGTCGGGTACTTGCGCGCGGCGATCTGGAAAGTAATCTCTGCTGACTGGTCGGCCGGGAGTGTCCCCATGACGATCAGGCGCACGTCATCCGCCAGGAACTGGTCGAGCTTGGTGGCCAGCAACTGGATGTAGAGCGAGTCCTGCCCCGCCGCGAAATTCACGAGGTAAACCGGACCTGCCGGGTTCTTGTCCAGCCCAAGTTGGGCAAGGAGTGCGCTGCGGCAGGCTGCCTTGCCAATCAGGTTGGATGACTGGTAACGCTTGGCTACCAACGTGTCCCGGGCCGGGTTCCAGACGTTCTCGTCGAGCCCGGCCGGAATGCCGTGCAGACGGGCGGCCTGCTCGCGGAGCACCACGTCCAGGCCGCCCCCGAATTCGGGGGTCTGCACCGCCGTGCGCTCCAACTCGCCGGGGATCACGACGGCGTCCGCGTAAAGAATGCCCGCCTTCAGGAAATTGACGCGGCCGTAGAACTCGACGGAGGTCGGGGTGAAGTATTCCCAGCCCAGATTGAGCAGGCCGAAGTCTTCGATGGGGAAACTACCCTGCACCTTGGGATCATCGAGCGTCAGCACGCTCGCGAACGGCAGGTGCTGCGCACGCAGGAAAACCGGGGCGAGCGCACCCAGCCAATCCAGGACGTGCAATACATCCGGCGCGGGGTTCAACCGGCGCGAAAGCTCGATCACCAGTTTCGAGAATAGCACCGCGGCGCGAGCGTTGCCGTCGAACGTGGGCGCGTCATGCCCCAACTCGCCAAACGTGGCGTCGTGCCGGAAAAGGAACATCTGCAAGCCCTCCTCCGATTTGGCCTCAAGCACCTGGACGCTTTCCCGGCCGCTACCGAGTGCGATGTTGATCTGCACGCCCGTCGCCTTGAGCTTTAGCGCGCCGGGGTTGGCGAGCGCGGGTAGCAGCGGTCCGACGAGGCTGACCTCGTTCCCGGCACGCTGCAAGGCGGCCGGTAGCGAGGCCACGACGCTGGCCTGCCGTAATGGGTCGGTGGAAATCAACGGCGTCAGGTCGCTGGCGGCGATGAGGATTTTCATGGGCGCGAATGTAGGGAAACTCCGTCGGGTTGCAAAGGGTGAAGGGTGCGACAGACGTTAGCCTTCAAGCCGGAACGGATGCCACGGCATGGTCGGCCCGGAAAACGCTCGCGCCACCCACGAACGTTGCCGCCACGTCGAGGTCACAGGTCAGCAGGGTCAAATCCGCGCGCATTCCGAGGGACAAGTGGCCTCGCTCGTATTCCAGGTGGAGGGCGCGAGCCGGGTTCAACGTGGCCATCCGCACAGCTGCTGGCAGCGGCACGCCGGCAACACGCACCATGTGGCGGACCGACTCGGCCATGGTAGTCCGGCTGCCGGAAAGCGCGCGACCATCGGCCGTCTGGCAGACCCCGGCGCGAACGACGCAATCCTGCTCCGCGAAACGGTACCGGCTGCCGTCAGGCAGGCCCGCGCCCGGACTGGCATCCGTGACGAGGCAGATGCCAGCAGCTCCCTTGGCCTGGTACGCCAGGCGCAGCAACGTGGGCGAAACGTGCTGCCCGTCCGCAATGAGTTCGCAGCGAATGCCGGGTTCGGACAGGGCAAATTCGAGCAGCCCGGCCACGCGGAACGCACCGCGGCGGCGTGCGCTGGACATCGCGTTGAACAGGTGGGTGACCTGCTCCATCCCGTGTGCAAAGCCCGCGCGTGCCTCTTCGTCCCAGGCGTCGCTGTGGCCCCCGCTGGCAATGATGCCGTGGGCACGAAGGGCATCGATCAACTCCAACGCTCCAGGGATCTCGGGCGCGAGAGTCATTTGGGTAGTCACGTTCGCGTATGGCAGCAGCGCGGCCGTTTCGGTGGCGGCGGGAGCCCGGAGGAGTTCAGGACGGTGCGCACCCGCTTTCGCGGGCGCAAAATAGGGTCCTTCGATGTGAATGCCCAGCAGCGCCGCTCCAGTTTCCACCGCGCGGCCCGCCGACTTCCAATCCCGTGCGGCAGCTAACAGTCGCAGGAGTGCTTCCAGCGGAGCAGTCACACTGGTCAGTGCCAGGGCCGTAGTGCCTCCCGAAGCGTGAAATCGCAGGATTTCGGTAAATGCCTCGGGCGTTGCCTCCATGGCGTCGCGGCCCAACGCGCCGTGCACGTGCAGGTCAATGAACCCGGGACACAGGTAACCGCCCCGGCCGTCGATGACCGATTCCCCGGAAGCGGCCTCGATGTCCGTCGCTTTCCCTACTGCACGGATCACGCCGTCCTCGGCACGTAACCGGCCCGCATCCACCATCCTCTCGGGCAGGATCAACGTGCCATGATCAAAAACCATGGCCCCGGTTTTCGACTCGCCACCGCGCGGCTACCAAGCGTATTCGCTGACTGCGCCGTGGCGATCCAGCCACAGTGAACTCTGTTCCATGGTGATGCCGTCGATGGTTCCCACCAGTTCCCCGGCCACCACGACCGGATCAAGCTCGGCATCGGCACCGCCCATATCCGTGCGGACCCAGCCCGGCGTCACCGCGACGATGCTGATCCCTTGTCCCTTGTACTCCGCTGCCATGATGCGCGTGAACATGTTCAACGCCGCCTTGGAACCGGCGTAAGCATAATAATGGGTGTCGCCGGGCTTCCTGGCGAGCGAGCCCAGGCCCGAGGAAACGTTTACCACGCGCGGCTGCCTGCTCTTGCGCAACAGCGGCAAGAAAGCGCGCGTCGTCCGCAAGGAGCCCACCGCGTTCGTTTCAAACGCGTCGCGGACCTGCGCCAGTTCGAGCGTCTCCAGACCGTCGTGGCTGCGGCCCGGCGCAACCCCAGCGTTGTTGACGAGTACATCAAGGCGCGGAAACCGCTCCGCGATGTCCTCCGCCGCGGCGTTCACCGAACGCGTGAGGTCCACGTCCACCCGCAAGATCATCAAATCGTCTTTGTAGGTTTCCTTCATCTGGTGCAGCTCGGCGGCTTTCGCGGGGTGCCGACAGGTCGCGGCTACCCGGTCGCCCCGCTCCAGGTAAGCGCGGGTCAAGGCCAGCCCGATGCCACGGTTCGCACCTGTGATGAGGACAATAAGCTGCTTGGACATGGGAAATGGTGCTCCTTATAAATCGTAAATGCGGCGGGCCTGCAACGGGGAAAACTTCCGGGCGGGAAAACTCTCCGCTCCTTGTATTCTCACGGCGTGTCGGCTGGCTGGCCCGCTGCGACCGCCGCCCCGGGGACGAGCACGCGGCTGACGGCGTGGAGGTAGGCACGCGCGCTGGCTTCGATCACGTCCGTGCTAGCCCCTTTGCCGGTGACGAGCTTGCCATCGCCAAAGTCTACCTTCAGCGTCACTTCGCCCAGGGCGTCCTTGCCGCCCGTGACCGCTTGCACGTGATATTCCGCCAGGTGCCCTTGGTGGCCAAGAATGCGGTCGATGGCCTTCATCGCGGCGTCCACCGCGCCGTTGCCGGGGGCGGAATCCTGAAGCATTCCGGCCGCTGTAGTCTCCCCGATATCAGTTCCGGTGGTATTGGCGGTGTTACGCCGCAGGCGAACGGTGGCCGTCGGGATGGTCGTTGTGCCGCTCGTGACGTGAAAATATTCCAACTCATATGCCTCGGGTGCACCCAGCGAACTGTCCTCAATCAGGGCAGCGAGATCGTCGTCGTAGACGAACTTCTTGCGGTCGCCCACTTCCTTGAAGCGGCGGAACACATGTCCAACCTCAGCCTCGTTGAGGGTGTAGCCGAGATGTTCCAGGCGTTTGACCATGGCGTGCCGCCCGCTGTGCTTGGTCAACGGCAGTTCGGTCTCGCCCCAGCCGACATCGTGTGGGTCCATGATCTCGTATGTCTCGCGCTTCTTGAGGATGCCGTCCTGATGGATACCTGAACTGTGCGCAAAGGCGTTCTCACCCACGATGGCCTTGGAACGCGGCACGAGCAGCCCGCTCATGCGGCTGATCAGCCGGGAGCTTTTGACGATCTCCCGTGTGTTCACGCCGGTGGTGACGTGGCCGAAGACCTCCGGTCGGGTCCGCAGGGCCATCACGACCTCCTCCAGCGCGGCGTTGCCAGCGCGCTCACCGATCCCGTTGATCGTGCCCTCCACTTGCCGCGCGCCGGCCCGGATGGCTGCCAGTGAATTCGCCACGGCGAGCCCGAGGTCATTGTGGCAATGTACGCTGACGACGGCGTCGTGGATGTTGCCGACGTTAGCGAAAAGGTAGCGGATTAACTCCGCGAACTGGTCCGGCACGGCGTAGCCCACCGTATCCGGGATGTTGACCGTGGTGGCTCCAGCCTCGATGACGGCCCGGGTAATCTCGGCAAGGAACTCGGGTTCGGTGCGGGAACCATCTTCCGGGCTGAATTCCACGTCGTGCACCAACGCCTTGGCGCGGCGGACGCCCTCGACGGCGAGGCGCAGGAT
>CAXTVY010000056.1:0-20373 GCA_964247665.1 uncultured Chthoniobacterales bacterium
TCCTTGAGCTTTTCTAGTTTGTCGCGCGCGGCTTCGGTTTCGGGCACGTTGACGACCGGCTTCTCCGTCAGCGGGTCTTTGTCGTAGACGGTGGGCGTTTTGAGATTGAGCGCGTCCTGGATCAGGTCCAGGGCGCGGTAGCGTGCGATGCCCCAATCCGTCGTGTTGGCGACCGAAGTGCGCGCCTCGTAACCCGCCTCGACGAACCACGCGCCAACTTGTGGGGCGTGCGAAACGGTGATCGTTCCGCCGTCGGGGACGATGGCTTGGGCGAACTCCTCGATGTCCTTGGGCGGAATCCACACCGCCCCCAGGCGCGCGTCGATCTCGCTGGCGCTCAGGTCCTCGGGTTGCACCGCCTCCAATGCCACCACGTTATCGTGGTAGGCGGGGTCGCTCGCCGCCGCGGCCTGCGCGCCGGCAAGTTTCAAGCGCACGTTGCCGGAGAGGTACTGGTCCTCGGTCTCGTAGGCTTCGGTCTGCGGGTTGCGGTAGAGGAGTCCTTTGAGTTCCTGCAGGAACGCTTCCGCCGGCTGCCCGAGCAGACCTTCCATGTGCTCCAGATCGACGCGGCCCGTGGCGTTGAGGGTGAGCACCAACGCATCCTGTGCGCTCTTGGCGGCGCGCGGGGCCTGCGCTTGGTGGATCGTGCGCTCGGTGAAGATGGCGGTCTTGGACGCCTGGCGGGTTTCCTCGTGATAATTCTCCAGCGAGCGCAGCAGAGGAAAGTCCGGGTCGCCACGGAACACCCGGGCATTGGCCACGTCGTTGACGGGGCCGAAGCGGAGGGTGAACTGGTCGTAGCGTTCGTTCAAGCGCCGCCGGGCGAGTAGGACGCCGCTATTGTCCGTGCCGTCGAGTTGCGTGCGCAGGCAATCACGCACCGCGTCGCGCAGCCGGATTAGCCCACGAACGCGTCGCGCGCCGTCCTCCGAGAGCTTGGCGACCGGCACGAGCACGCCGCCCGAGCGGATGGCCATGTGGCCGTCTTCCAAGGTGGTGAAAGCATTCTCCTTGATGTGCTCGGGAGCGAGGATCGGCGCTTCAGCCGCTCTGCTGGCGACGCCGGACGGGTTCGCGGCCACCGTCTCGGTCCTCACCACCCCTTCGGGCAGGAATGCCGTGGCCGTGCGCAACGCCGCCGCCAGGTCGCGCTCGTCCGGGGCAAGCGTCGGCTCGTTGGCGCGGTACATCGTGCCCGCGTTGCGCATGACCCCGAGCATCATGTGCGGGTTGGCCGCAAAGTATTCGTTCACCTGAAAGGCCACGCCGTCCGGGTTGCGGTGCTCGGCCAGATCCAACCACGCGGCGCCGTTCGGCCGCGCGCCGACATCCAACCGGCGCAGGAACACGATGTCGGTCGTCACCTCCGTGTTCGCGTTCTGCTTGAACGCGGTGTTCGGCAGCCGGATGGCTCCCAGGAAATCGGCGCGTTCGGCCAGATAACCGCGTAACGAGGAGTTGAGTTTGTCCAAGGTTCCCTTGGAGGTGATGAACACCACAAGGCCGCCCGGGCGCACTTTCTCGACGCCCTTAGCAAAAAAGTAGTCGTGGATTAAAAATCGGCGGTCTGCCAATTGCGGGTCGATGGGCCGGTAGTCGCCGAAGGGCACGTTGGAGATCGCCAGATCGAACGAGCCATCCACGAGCGCTGCCTGTTCAAACCCCTGGGCGCGCACGTCGGCGTCCGGGTAGAGCTTGGCGGCGATGCTGGCGGTCACCGGATCGAGTTCGATGCCGGTGAGCTTGGAGTGGGAGTGCATCCCCTCGGGCATGAGACCGAAGAAATGGCCGAGACCTACGGCTGGCTCCAGCACCCGGCCGCCGGTGAACCCCAGTCGCTCTACGGCGTCGTACATGGCAGTGACGACTGCCGGAGCCGTGTAGTGGGCGTTGAGGGTCGAAGCGCGCGCGGCTTCGTACTGCGCGGGCGTGAGCAGTCGCTCGATCGTTTGCCGCTCCTCGCGCCAGTCGGAGGCGTCTGGCTCCTGCCAGGAGGCGAATACCTGCGGGATGCCACCCCAACCCACGTAGCGCACCAGCACCCGCTTTTCCTCGTCCGTGGCGGGCCGGGCCTCTCGGTCGAGGAGTTGGGAGAGTTCGATGGCGACGAAATTGTCGCGCGCCTTCTGCTTGAGGGAGCCCGAACCGACTAAACGGTTCGTCTCCGTGTCGAATCGGAAGTTGGCGGCGTTGAGAGCTAGAGGGCGACGCCCGGCTCCGGCTCCAAGAGAATATATTTCTCCCGGATCAATTCCCACGCTTGGGTCTCCGCCTGCTGCTCCGTCAGGCCCGCCTCCGCTTTCAAGCGGCGATAGAGCGTTTCCATTTCCTCGATCGTCCGTTCCTGCGCTTCGAGGAGCGCTTCCTCCAGCTTGCCCTGCGTCTCCAGGCGGCGCACCATCTTGGGCCGGAACTGTCGCCAGTGGCGCTCGGCCATCAATCCGTACTGGGTCAAAGAGTTCTCGGGCATAGGGGGTAGGTGCTGCCTCCTGCGAATTGGTCGCAAAATCAAAGAGGTCGAGTTGCCGGTCGGCCATGACCATTGAGGAAAGCAGCGTCCGCTGCAAGCCCGCAACCGCCAACCGTTTTCCGTACACCAATTTTTTGCACGGGAAGGGTTCCGCAGGTTGGGGCCGCACCGGAAACGTGGTGCGAGAGACCGCTTATTCTTGCAAGGTCGCGGCAGCGCCTTGGTGGTCGCCTAGGCCCGGTAAGGACAAAGCCTGGGTGATTCGCGCCAAGTGAAAACCAAGGTTGCAGGAAATAAGTGGGCTCGGTGCCGACGGAATCGGCCGTGATCTGAAGACCACACCCTGTATAACGCAGACAATCATCTGCGCTACTTAAGTGCCTCTCTGGCGAAGGTAACGTGTTTTATTGTACGAGGTCGTTTCCCCGAGAAGCCACGCGGTGGTCACCTGCAAACACTTGGCCAAGCCGACTAATTCGTAATCCGTGACGTAGCGCTCACCGCTTTCGATTTTGGAGACAGCGGTACGGCAAAGCGACAGACCCGCCGCTATCAAGCAGGTAGAAAGCCCTACCTGGGACAGGCGTATACTAGGTCGCTGTCGTGCGTGGCGAACGCGTTGTCCAACCAAGTTTTTCGTTGGTATTCTTCGCGGCTCTTTCATGGATGCCTCGTGCTTGACGACTACCCGTCGTTCGCAATAGTTTGCCGAACGCCTTAGTGCTGCGTGAAATGTCTGAGCACGTTGGGTAGGGCCGAGCGGATTTTGCGCTCGTTCGTTTCCGCCCAGTATTCAACCGATCAACGACAGGTCGCGCTCGGCGTCCCTTCGAGACCTTCTAGATTGATCCCGCGGGACTGAAGATAAGTAAGATGAGCTGCGGGGGAATTGCTCCTTGCGATGTTGATGAGTTGTGAGGGCGTGAGAAAAGCTGCCGGCCACCGCCGCGGAAGCCGCCGAGCCGCCGAGGAGATCGGTGTTTTCTTCCGCAGTGGTCTTGACGATATCCAGCGCAACGGAGCCAACGATGACAAGGGGCTTGAGATGCGCTTGATCATTGATTTCATTGCCTAGGCGCACTACGACCCTTCGGGGATTCGATTTGCTTCGTTGATCTGTTGACCGTCGAGGTGCAAGAGCACAGTGAGCAGACTGCCCCCTACGCCACCTTCCGCACCGAACAAGCGTTGTTGCACTTCGATCATCACCGGCAGTGCCCGACGCAGCGCCGTCAAGCCGTCTGCGGTGACTTCGATATGCTTGGCGCGCACATCCGACATGCTGCGTACCCGCGTGACGAGGCCTTTGCTCTCCACTGTCTTTAGCATATGCGAGACCTGCATCGGCTGGATGTCGCCGGCACGCGCGATGTCCGACTGCGTGACCGCATCGCCCAAGCGACCCAACCACGCGGCCAAAGCCAGCGTCATGAACTGGAGATTTGTCAGGTCCAGCGCGGCGAGCGCACGGTCGGCCTCCCGCTGGTAGCGATGCACCACGCGCCAAAGCACGAAGCCTACCGCGTTCTCCGGCGCGCCTAGCGAGACGGTCTCAAACAAGTGTGTAAGGGCACGTGTGTTGTTGCTCATGGGAGTGCAGGTTTAACCACACCTTCGCGCAGATAAAAACATCTAACACCGGATTATAGAAAATCAATTTATAATATATCAATTTACAATACAGATGATTCATGCGATAGAGCGGGCATGAACCCGACCAAGTTGAACCTTGCCTTCTGGAACTACGATCGCACGCGTCCGTTGACGGATGGCACCGTCAAAATCGAAGGCGTCGATGCCACTTTGCATGCGGCCCGAATCGTCACAGAGATTTTTGAGCGCATGATCCGCGGACGCGAGTTTGACGTGTCCGAACTCGGCATGACGTACTTTCTGCGCACCATGGACTGGGACGAACCGCCCTTCGTCGCCATCCCCGTGTTTCTCAACCGTTGCTTTCGGCACTCGGCTATCTACATCAACAAAGCTAGCGGCATCTGCTGCCCGGAGGACCTTAGGGGCAAGACCATCGGGGAACTAGCACTGTACGGTCACGACGCTGGCGTGATGTCCAAAGGCATCCTCTCGGACGATTTTGGTGTCACCCCCGACCAGTGCCGATGGATCATCGGCGGGATCGACTTCCCGCTGAAACCAATCGACTTCGTCCCGCAGCACCACCCGGACAACGTCGAGATCACTTGGGCGGCCCCGGACGACGATCTGGGCGCGAAGTTGGAGGCAGGCGAGATCGACGCCTTGATCTCCGCCGACGTGCCCAAGTGCGTGCTGGAGAAGTCGCCGAAGGTAGGAAGCTTGTTCGAGGACTATGAGGCCATCGAGCGCGCCTATTTTCAGCGCACCGGCATTTTCCCGATCATGCACACGGTCGTCGTCCCCCGGGAACTCGCCGCCGAGCACCCAGAGATCGTGCAGGCGGTCTACAAAGGCTTCTGCGAGGCGAAGGATGTCACGACCGAGCAGTATACTAAGGGTATGACCTTCAACAATATGGCCGTCATGCTGCCGTGGGTGACCAAACTCATCGACGATGACCGCAGTCTGCTTGGAGCGGACTGGTGGCCCTATGGCATGGCGGCCAACCGCAAGGCCGTGGATACTATCCTGCGCTACCACCACGAACAAGGTCTGACCAAGCGGCGCTTCACTTGCGAGGACATCTTCGTGCCCAACCTGCTTCATACCTGACGCCATCCAAAGCTTAAAACGCGGCGCTTCTATCCATCCCGTGAGCCTTGGAAGCGATCTTCGAGTGCTGGATGAGACCACTTCGTGAACAGCCCCACAATGAAATTTGCCTGCCAGCGCGGTGAGCACGCTCAGTCATTGTTCGAGGAGTCAGTCTTCCATGCGCGCTGGCGTTTCGCTTTCGGAGTTTGGTCGCGCAGGTCCGCCCATTCTACCAGCGCACGCATCACCGGATGCGAGGCTCGTCCCCATGGAGTGAGGCTGTACTCCACCTTGGGAGGAACCTGTGGATAGACGGTGCGCTGCACGAGCCCGCTTTGCTCCATCTCGCGCAGTCGCTGGATGAGCATCTTCTGCGTGACGGTCGGGATGGCGCGTTCCAATTGGGAAAAGCGCAAGGCGACCGGGGAACGGAACAGGTGGTAGAGGATCACCAACTTCCAACGTCCTTCCAGGACTTTGAGGGCGTCCACGGCCCACTTGGGCGAACACTCCCTGACCGGTTCAACCACCATGACCGAGATCTCAAGCTTACTTTTTGGTAGGTACCTTACTTTATTGTGGGTTCTTGCCATAATAAATAGTTGCGCCCACCGTCTGTTTTGCAAGCCTGGCCCTGCGAAGACCACCTGTGGATGTTGGAGGGATTTGGCTGCGCATCAAGACGACCATCCACACCATGAACTACCAACTCCTCGGCCGCAGCGGCCTGCGCGTTTCCGATCTCTGTCTGGGCACGATGACCTTCGGCGAGGAATGGGGTTGGGGAGCGCCCAAGGAGGAAGCCCGCAAAATCTATGACGCCTACCGGGGAGCAGGCGGCAACTTCCTTGACACGGCAAACCGCTACACCAACGGCACCAGCGAGCGCTTCGTCGGCGAATTCATCGCCGACCACCGCGACGAAGTCGTCGTGGCCACCAAGTACACGCTCGCGTTTCCGGTCGGAGGTGCGAACGCCGGCGGCAACCAGCGCAAGAACATGGTTCGGGCCGTCGAGGCCAGCCTCAAGCGGCTTGGCACCGACTACCTTGATCTCTACTGGCTGCACGCCTGGGACGGCCTGACCCCGGCGGAAGAAGTCATGCGCGCCTTCGACGATCTCGTGCGCGCGGGGAAGGTGCTCTACGTCGGAGTCTCCGATACCCCGGCCTGGGTCGTGGCGGAATCCAACACCTTGGCCGAGCTGCGCGGTTGGACGCGCTACGTGGGCTTGCAAATCGAGTACAGCCTGCTGGAACGCACGGTGGAACGCGAACTAATCCCCATGGCCAAGCACCACGGCATGACCGTGCTGGCGTGGGGACCATTACGGGGCGGTTTACTCACGGGGAAGTACCTGCCGGAAGACCCGGGTCACTCCGCCGGGGCCGAAGGCCGCTTCCACAGCGCCATGATGAAGGCAGCCGGCGTGGTGGACGAAGGGGGAAAGCAGACGATCCGGGAAGTCGTGGCGCTGGCTAACGAGTTGGGTGTATCATCCGCGCAGATTGCCTTAGCCTGGTTGCGGCATCGTCCGGTGCCGGTCATCCCGATCCTCGGCGCACGGAAGCTCCAGCAACTAGAGGACAACATCAGAAGTCTGGACCTCGCGTTGACTCCTGAGCAACTCGCGCGTCTGGATAGAATCAGCGCCGTTTCGCTGGGGTTTCCACACGACTTTTTAGCGGGGGGACCCATGCGCGCGGCCGTCTTCGGCGGCATGGGTGACCAGATCAAAGGTTGAATCAAACGATGAACATGCAAGCCATGCCCCTGCCGCTCGAAAACAAACTCGCCCTCGTCACTGGTGCCTCCGGCTCCATCGGTTCCGCCATCGCCCGCCGCTTGGCACAGGAGGGCGCGAGCGTGCTGGTGCATCACGGCTCCAACCGCGCAGGCGCGGAAGCCGTGGTCGCTGCCATCAGGGCAGGAGGCGTGGGCGACGCCGAGGCCATCGGTGCGGACCTCAGCCGACCGGAGGGGCCGGCGGCGCTGCTCGCGCAGATCCACGCGGTCTTCGGGGGCCGGTTCGCGGGCCAACTCGGCGTGCTGGTCAACAACGCGGGCGCGCTCGCCATGGGTCCGCTCACCGAGGCAACCGACGAGGATTTCGACCGGCTTTTCGCCATCAACGTGCGCGCCCCCTTCCAACTCTCCCGCGAGGCAGCCCGGCGCATGACCCGGGCGGGCTGGGGCCGCATCATCAACATCGGCTCGGTCTTCGGCGAGGCCACCACGGGAGCCGGTTTGAGTCTTTACTGCGGGACCAAGTTTGCCGTGCGGGGGCTGACCCGGGCCTGGTCCCGCGACCTCGGGCCGGAGGGCGTGACCGTCAACAGCGTCCAGCCGGCGGTGATCCAGGCGGAACCCGTTCCCACGAGCGGGCCGACCTTCGAGGCAATGAAACGCTTTACCAGCGTGGGTCGCTTCGGAAAGCCCGAGGAGATCGCCAACGCCGTGGCGTTCCTGGCCAGTCCGCAGGCGGCCTTCATCAATGGCGAGAGCCTGAATGTTGACGGTGGGTGGAGCGCTTGATCGGGCAAGAGGCCGCAAGGTCAAAGCTGTCGAGTGATGTCAGATGAGGTGCCGCAGAAAGTCACCCATTTCGTCGAGCGCTTCCTTCGCGTCGCGCAGGAGCGAGAGGTTAGTGGGAAAAACGTGCGTCATGCCTTCCCAGGTATGGACTTGGCAGGTGCCACCCGCGCTTTCAAATCGCTCGCTGTAGCGTAGGGAGTCGTCGAGGAGAATCTCGTCCTCGCCGACGTGGATTGTCACCGGCGGCAGTCCGGCCAGATCGCCATAGAGGGGCGATGCTTGCGGATCACGCGCGTCGCGCCCGTCGAGGTAGAGTTGTGCCGAAGTGGCGAGTGCTTCCCTGGTCAAGAGGGGATCGGCTTCGGCTCGCGTTTCCAGGCTCGCGCCGGTCAGGGCCAGGTCAGTCCAGGGAGACATGACCGCCGCGCCGACTGGACTGGACCCGCCACCCCCACGCGCTCTGGCAGCTTCCAACGACAACAGTACCAGTGCCAGACCGCCGCCGGAAGAATCGCCCGCCAGAGCGATTCTGGTGAAACCCTGCTCGACCAATCCGTGGTAGGCAGCCTGCGCTTCGTTCACCGGGGTTGGAAACCGATGCTCGGCTGCCAGGCCATATTCCGGCACAAAGGCAGCCACCTTGGCCCGCACGGCGAGCTGTCCTGCCAGATGTCGATAGGCACGTGCCGAACCGAGGCGATAGGCTCCGCCATGAAAGTAGAGAATGGCCGCATCGGCGGTTGTTTCGTTGGGCCGGCACCACCACCCGAGGACGCCGCCTACCTGCGCTTCGTGGTAAGTGACGCCATGTGCCCCGGGTGTCCTCGCCATTAGTTTATCGAACTGCCCCCGCGCGTCGGGCCCGGTCATGCTTCCGTCCGCGGTTTTGGGCATCAGGCTCATCGCCACCATGGCGGCGCGGTCCAGCAGGTGGATAGGGTGATTGATGGTCGGCATCCTGTCGAAACGAGAAGGGTACTTAAATAGCGGGTTCTCCGGTCAGGAGAGGACGGACTTGATCCAGGAGGCTTTGGCGAACACCGGGTCCGGCGCGAGCGGGAAAATCTCGTAGTCCGAATATCCCTTCTGGATCAACGGAAAGCTGTCGATGATGGCTTGGAGATCTTTGGGCGACGCCGCTTCGAAAAGGCAGGCCGCGCCCTTGTCTTTCGTGCCCAATACCCATGATTGTCTCAGGATTCCCTCGCCGTAGAGTTCCTTCGCCCGCGCCTCTTCCTGGGGCAGGAGTTTCGGGAAGTCGTCGGGCACGCCGACGACTTCAAATCGCTTCTTGGGCGTAAAAACAACGAAGTATTGCATGGCTGGTCGCTGGTGAAGTAGAGGTGGAGAAAAGGGGGCTCTGGAACGTGGAAAAGATTTCGGTCAGGACTTTTTTGCGAAGAAAGGGTAAGGCGCGAGCGGCCAAATCTGGTAGTCGGCGTAGTCGACTTTGATGAGCGGAAAGCTATCGATCATCTTTTGCAGATCTTTGGGCGATTCCGCCTCGAAGAGTACGGCGGCCCCTTTGGTTTTCGTGTCCAGTGCCCACACCTGGCGCATGCCCCCTTCCATGTAGAGATCCTGCGCTTGCTCCTCTTCTTCCTGTTCGAGCTTCGGGAAGTCAGCGGGCATCCCTTCCGTTTCGAATTTCTGTTTGGGGGTGAAAATCACGAGGTATTGCATGGAAGTGTAGGCGGTGGTGGAATGTATTGCGGAATGAGGAAAGGATAATTCTTGCGCGCGTCCGGAAGAACCGTTCTTCGGGTTGAGAAGTGCTGGCATCAAGGGCACTCGACGCGATGGGTCAAGGCTGGGCGGTCGGTCTGACGACGATCTCGCTCACGTCGACTTCTTCGGGTTGCGCCAGTGTGTAGGCAATGGCCCGCGCCACGGCATCGGCCGGCATCGCCGCGTTCCGGAATTTTCCATCGCTTGCCGGGCGCTCTCATCGCTGATACTTTCGGCCAGCTCCGATTGGGTCGTGCCGGGTGAAATCACGGTGACGCGGATGTTGTGCGCGGCCATCTCCATCCGCAGGCCTTCGGAAAGGGCGATCACGGCAAACTTGGTCGCGCTGTAAACCGCCCCGTTGGGGTGAACCGCGTGGCCCGCGATAGAGGACAGGTTGACCATGTGGCCATGACCCTGCTCGCGCATGATGGGCAGCACCGCCGCGATGCCGTGGAGCACCCCGCCGAGGTTTACATCCACCATGCATTGCCACTCGTCGGTCTTGAGGGCTTCCAGCGGCGAGAGCGGCATCAGCCCTGCGCTGTTGAGCAACACATCGACGCGTCCGAACCGTGTTCGTGCGAAAGCCGCAAAAGCCTTGGCATTTTCCAGTTCGGTTACATCCAAGGCGCGGCATTCGGCAGTGCCTCCGGCCGTCCGGATGTCAGCGACGATTTGTTCCAGACGATCTTGGCGGCGCGCGCCCAGGAGGACAGCGTAGCCTTCGGATGCGAGTAAGCGGGCGGTGGCCTCGCCAATGCCGCTGCTGGCTCCGGTGATCAAAACGATCTTCTGCGGGTGGTTTGGCATGATTCGGCTTCCTGTGTGAGGTAATCCGTCACGGTTATATTCCACCGTGAAGCGATGCGAACGGATGATGGAGAGACATCAACCATACTTTGCGTTTTGCTTGAGACTTTGATCGGAGCTTGTGAAAGCTTCCAGGCATCAGCTAACCTGCCGCGATGGAACTGCGCCACCTGCGCTACTTCGTCGCCGTGGCCGAGGAGTTAAGCTTCCGCCGCGCTGCCCACCGGTTGCACGTGGCCCAGCCTTCCCTTAGCCGACAGGTGCGCGATCTGGAGGAAGAGATCGGTGAACGGCTTCTGGAGCGTGATCGTCAGCACGTAGCACTCACCGAAGCGGGCCGGGCACTTTTGTCCAAAGCGCGTGAGTTGCTCGCGGGAGCCGAGGAGGCGATCACAGCCGCGCGAGAGGTGGGCAGCCAAGCGCGAGGGGCCTTGCGCATCGGCAACGTCGGCACGCTGGTCGCGCAGTTCTTGCCCGGAAGCCTGGCGGCGTTCCGGCGACGGTTCCCTCAAGTGGACATCGAAATTTTCGAGATGATGATGGACGAGCAGGTCGCCGCCCTGCTCGCGGGGGCGATCCAGGTCGGCTTCCTGGTGCGGGTGCCAGGCGTGCCGGTGGTTTCCCGTCTACGGGCACGCCCTGTCCTCACCTGTGCGGTGGCGGTCGCCCTGCCCACCGGACACCCCATGGCCGCCGACAAAACTTTGTCGCTCAAGGCGCTGGCTGGAGAAAAGTTCCTCGATCTCCAGAAGACTCAGGGGGCGGGCTACGGACGTTGGGTGCGTTCGGTCTGCGAGCAAGTCGGTGGGTTTACGCCGCGCTTCCGCCTGCCGGCGGTAGCCAACACGAACGCCCTGCTCGGGCTCGTCGCTGCGGGCGAGGGGTTGGCCTTTCTGCCAGAAGCGATCCTCGGCAATTTTCCTCGAAGCGAGGGCTGGGTCAGCAGACCGTTGCGTCCGACGACATTGCGGTTCGTCTTGGATGCCGTGTGGAACCCGGCCAATCCCTCACGGGTTTTGAGCAGTTATCTGTCGCTTCTTCCCGAAGCATCACCGCACCGGCATTCGTCGCAGGCCGCCTCAGCCCATGTGGTTCGCTTCGAGCCGTCGCTCAATGTGCCTGATCATTGATTGAGCAGCGCAGGCGCACTTCATCTCTCCTAGGTGGTTCGAGTGGCTCCGTCGATCTGTTGACCGTCGATGCGCAAGAGAGCGGTGAGCAAGCTGCCCCCCTACCCTGCCCTCTGTGCCAACCAATCGCTGCTGTGTTCGGCATCGTCAATCCCCGTTATACCATTTTGCCGGGTTGATCCAGCGATAGATTTGAGCGATGGGATCGGATGCCCTTTGTTGCCTTTCCTGCGGTGGTCAAGCCGGTCGAAGCATTGTTGGAGTGGCGTCGATCGGAGCGCGATGAGCGCGTGCGGGAACGCCTTCACGCTCTCTGGTAGTGGCCAGCGGCACCGTGGCTAGCCGCGCGGCGCTGGCCCGCACGTTGGGACGCAACCGCGAGACGGTCAGCCGCTGGCTGGAGGTTTATCGCCAAGGGGGCTTGCGTACCCTTTTGCAACCGGCCGAGCGGCCTGGCCCCGCCAGCCAAGGCGGCATCTGCCTGTCCAGCGCGGTCTAGGAGGCGATCCGCGCCCGGCTGACCCAACGGCAAGGCGAGCGCGGCTACCTGGCCCTCTGGCGCTGGGCGCAGTCCGAGTACCACATCACGGTTGGCTACTCGCGCTTTTACCGCTGGGTGCGCTCCCGCTTGGGAGCCAAGCTCAACGTGGCGCGCAAAAGCCACGGTCAAAAAAAGAGGCCGAACTCGCCGCTTTCCGCGAGCAGGGCTTGAAGGAGGAGTTGCGTGCGGTGCAAGCCGCCCATCCAGGCAAACACCTCTGCCTGTGGGCGCAGGATGAGAGCCGCTTTGGCCTGCACACCATCGCACGCCGCCGGCTGACCCTGCGTGGAGTCAAGCCACTCTGCCCTTTTGAGCAAGCCTTCGAGAACTTCTGGCTCTGCGGGGCCGTGCAGCCCAACACGGGCGACTCCTTCGTGCTGGAACTGCCCGCCACCGACAGCGACTGCTTGCAAGTGTTTTTCGATCAGTTTGCCGCTGCCCACGCGCAAGACTCCAAGGGGGCGCGCCGCCGCGGGAGCACTACGTCAACCTGTTCTTCCGCGCCAACCTCACCGAACACGTGCGGGGCCGCACTTTCAGCCAGTGCGAGGTGGCCAACGAGCAGGTGCAAGGCCTGTTCCTGGCGATGAACAACACCGACCTGTGGTCGTTCCACCTCCGGTACGATCCCGCCGCCGGGCCGTCGCCCGCCGAGGGGCCGGACGAGGCGCTGGCCAATCTGCTACTCGCAGCCATCGGGTTGGCAGAAGCACCCATCGAGATCCTCCACAAGGGAAGCTGGAACACGGCGGCGCGGGTGGCCGAGCGTTACCGCTCGGGCCGGGTCTTCCTGGCGGGCGACGCCGTGCATCTCGTGCCGCCTTGGGGCGGGCTGAATGGCAACGGCGGCATCGCCGACGCCCACAATCTTGCGTGGAAGCTGGCGGCGGTGCACAAAGGGCAGGCACTCCCAGAGCTGCTGGATTCCTACGAGCGGGAGCGCCGGCCTCTCGCCGTCCGCTACTGCGAGCAAGCCCTCTTGCGCACCGACTTCGAGGCTCGCTTCGGCATCCGCACGGCCGCCAACGAGGCGGCATTTGCCCGGTGGCAAGATAGCGGGGCTTTGCTGATGCGCTACCGCTACCCGTCGTCCTCACTTCCCACCTCCCACGAACCGGTCGAGCGTCTCTGCGGCCAGACCGGCACACGTTTCCCGCACGCCTGGATCAAACGCGGAGCCGAGCAACTCTCCACCCTGGATTTCTTCAGCGAGGAGTACGTGCTGCTGGCCGGACCGAAGACGCCGGACCGCGCTGGGCGAGTGGAGCAAGCAACGGGTCCGCGCGCACCCCGCATCATCTCCATGTCGCGGGCGTCGATTTCAAGTTCGCCGATGACAGCGCGGACTGGCGCGGCTTAACCGGTCTGCCCGACGACGGGGCCGTGCTCGTCCGGCCTGACGGGTTCGTGGCGAGTCGCTCTGACGAAACCCTGGAGCCTAGATGATCTACGGCGCACCGCTCGTGCTCGGTCACGGTGAGACTTTGCCAGATCGCGTGGGTGCAGGCGCATAGATGGCGAGCTTGAGCGCAGGATCGTCGTTGGACTGGAAGGTCGCATAAGTGAGTGATAATGCGCCTCGCTTGGGATGACGCAGCCGCTTCCGTCCTGCCGTGGCCGAGCGAACCTCGTGAACCTGCCACCAACGCACAAACTCGCGGCTGCCGCGTCGCAAACGCTCCAGCAATTCAGCAAACGCCGGGTCATGCCCCCAAAGATCGTACGTCGTGCGGAAGAGGGCCAGCATCCGCCGGGCTTCCTCCGCCCAGCCATCGGCAAAGAGGCGGCGGGCTGCCGGATGGGTGAACATGTAGAGCAGGATGTTGCGCTCCGCCTCGGGCACCTTCTCAAAGTCGGCGAACACTCTTCCGGCCGTTGCGTTCCAGGCCAGGATGTCCCAGCGCCGACCGGTGACGTAGGCGGGTTGGTCAAGACACGCGACCACGTGCCGGACGATCTCCGGGACGCTCTCACGGACCCAGAGGGGACGGACGGCGGCAGGTCGCGCCAAGGCTCGTAGGTGGGCATGCTCGGTCTTGTTTAAGCGCAATGCCCGGGCCAGTGCGTCGAGGGTGCCAGCCGAAGGTTGGACGCTGCGGCCTTGTTCGAGGCGCACGTACCAGTCGGTGCTGATCCCCGCCAGTTCCGCGACTTCCTCGCGCCGCAGTCCAGGGGTGCGACGCCGGTTGCCGCTGGGCAGTCCCACTTGCGCAGGGTTCAATCCGGCACGTCTTGCCCGCAAGAAGCGGCCCAACTCGTTCTGCCGTGGATGGATCATATCGTGCTGATCCTACCCGCTGGGTAGCCCTCCGCAATCCTAGGACCGTCCTATCCCTTGTCGCTGGGTCCACACCGACGAAGTTGCTTCGATGCAAGGACCAATTTTTCCATGAAAGCTGCCTTTCTTAAAACCTTCGGTTCACCACTATCCATTGAAACCTCGCCTGATCCGGTGCTCGGCACGGGGGAGGTGATCGTCGATGTCGTGGCGGCTGGGGTGCTGCCTTACGCCAAGGCGGTTTTCAGCGGCGAGCGCAAGTACCTGCTCACCCTGCCGGTGGTACCGGGAGCCGGGGCCATCGGTCGCGTGCGCGCCGTTGGGCCGGATGCGACGCGTCTTGCAGTCGGCGATTGGGTTTCCTGCGATCCCACGGTGCGCTCGCGCGACGACGCGCTGACGCCCGACATCACCCTGCAAGGCCTGAGTGCACGCGGGGAAGGCGGGTTGCGTCTGCAAAAGCATTTCCGTCACGGCTCGTTCGCCGAACAGATGATGGTGCCCACGGAGAACGCATTTCCGCTCGGTGCCATCGACCCGGCCACGGCGGGGCAGTGGTGCGCGCTGACCCAGATGCTCGTGCCCTACGGCGGCCTGCTCGCGGCGAACCTGCGGGCGGGAGAAACGCTTTTGGTTAGTGGGGCCACCGGCAACTTCGGCAGCGCCGCCGTCGCCGTGGCGCTGGCGATGGGAGCAGGCTGCGTGGTCGCGCCGGGCCGCAACGAGGCCACGTTGGAGGCACTGGCACGGCGCTTCGGCACCCGACTTCGGACGGTAAAGCTCACCGGCGACGAGCAGGCGGATCGCAGGCGGATGAAGGGGGCCGCACCCAGCCCGATTGATTGTGTGCTGGACCTGTTGCCACCCTCGGCTCCGGCGAGCGCAGTGCGGACTGCCGCCATGATGGTGCGGGAGTATGGCCGGGTTGTGCTGATGGGGGGTGTTGGCATGTTGGGCGGCGATGAGCTTGCGCTGCCCTACCCGTGGATCATGCGCAACTGCATCACGATCATCGGCCAGTGGATGTACCCACCGGAGGCGAACACCCACCTGATCAACCTGGTCCGGTCCGGCCTGCTGAGCCTGGACCATTTCGAGGTGACGGCCTTTGATCTGGATCACGCCAACGAAGCCGTGGCGCACGCTGCCGCCAGTGGTGGTCCCTTCAAGGCAACCGTGATCCAGCCGTGAGCATCCTGTCATTTCGCTGGAGGTATCGTCGGACCGGAACCACAACAGCGATACCTAGCGTCGGAAATGGCGGCTTTCGGATGGCCGTGACCTACTGCAAGCGCCTAGGCAACGTGCGAGTAATCCATGCGTTGCAGGTCGGCGATCAACCCCGGGCCGGTCGGATTCCAGCCCAGAGCTTTGCGCGTCTTTTCGCTGGAAGCCATCAGGTCGCCGCCAGCAAACATGGTCATCCATCCAAAATGGGCCGCCGCCTCTTCCGGGGACAGAGAAACCACCGGAACCTGCAAGCCGCGACCGATGGCTTCGGCGATCTCGCGCATCGGCACGCCTTCTTCGGCCACCGCATGATACTTCGCGCCTGCTTGATGCTTTTCCAGCGCCAGCCGGTAGAGGCGGGCGACGTCCGAGACGTGCGCTGCCGCCCAGCGGTTGCGTCCTTCCCCCACGTAAGCGGACACGCCTTTCTCACGCGCGACGGCAACCAGGTAGGTGACCAGCCCTTGCTTGACGGGGTCGTGGACTTGCGGCAGGCGCATGACCGAAGCGTTGACGCCCTCTAGCGACAGGGCCGTCTGCTCCGAGACCCGGGGGAACGGGAAATCCAACGGCACATCCTGATCTTCGATTGCCAACTGCCCGGACGCAGCCAATCCGGCTACCCCGGAGGTGACGATGAGGGGCCGATCTGAACCGGCCAGCACGGACCCAAGGGCTTCGATGGCCTGTTTGTCGATCTCGCAGTTCTCCTGGAACTTCGAAAAGTCGTGGATGAAGGCCAGGTGCAGGACGGCCTCGGAAGCGGCGGCACCGCTTTGCAAACTCGCCACGTCCTCCAATGATCCGCGCTGCACCTCCGCTCCGCTGGTGGCGAGGGCCTGCGCGCCCGCCTCCGAACGTGCCATGCCGAGCACCTTGTGCCCGGCAGCGAGCAACTCTTTGACAACTTGGGAACCGACAAAGCCGGTGGCCCCGGTGACAAAAACACGCATGATAATTTCTCCTTGGTTGATGGTTAGGAAGGGTGATCTCCGGTCTTGCAGAATCCGCACGGGTTCGTTAAAGTGGAGCGACTCGCCGTTTTAGAAGTAAGCGGAGAAAGTCTCCGTTTGCAAGGACTTTGTTGATGGCCGAGCGAAAACAGCGTGCAGACGCACAGCAAAACCGCGAACGCATCCTGGCAGTGGCGAAAACGGCGTTCGCTAAATCCGGGGCGAACGCCAGCCTCGACGACATTGCAAAGCGTGCCGGTGTCGGGCCGGGAACGCTCTATCGTCATTTCCCGTCGCGGGGAGACCTTTTGAGTGCGGTGTATCAGGCCGGAGCGAAGAAATTGGCAACGGCGGCGGCGGAGTTCGCCCAAACCTTTCCTCCGGTCGACGCGCTGCGGGCCTGGTTGCTGTTGTTCGTCGATTACCTCGCCGACAAGCAGATCATCGCGCCTGCCCTCAGTGCGTTGGTCGATGATCCCCACAAAGTCTACGAAGCTTCCTACGGCCAGATTTGGGAAGCCGTTCGCACGCTGGTCAATCGCGCGGTCCAGAGCGGGGACATCCGCGCAGACCTGAATGCTATCGACCTGCTGCGGGCGCTGGTCGGCATCGCCAGTGTCGGAGCCGGTGCGGACTGGCAGCAAAACGCGCGGAAAGTGGTGGACATCTTGATTTTAGGATCGCGGCCACCCGCCGCTTGAGCAGGGATGGATGAACACCGTTTGGAGGAATTAATTGCCTCGATTGACTTTGATCCCCCCGCGCCGTTGACCGTGCCGTCCACCGGCGCGAGTAACAGGGTCTTGGTCAGGACGGTGATTACACCGCCTGCTGCAACCATCCGATTTCTGTGCCGAGTCGCAGGGACTGCTGCTGCGCCTCACTTGGCGATTGAAAGGATCAGACCTGCCGGATGCACGGAGCAAAGCTGCTCCGTGCAAGCGCTCAGAGTTCGTTCACTTCGATCCGTTGGCACCCAGGTGTTTGCCCAAGAACGCGCGGAGGTCCGTGGGCTGCTCGCCCGAGAACCGCTCGACCGTGGGCGTGACCAGTGAGTGGTAACCGCGGCTGGCGGCCACGTCGAACTCCACCAGCGCCTTGACTAGGCCTGGTGGCAGCCCCGCGTGAGTCAAGCCCTCGTGCAAGCCCGCGGGCGGCACCTCCACGTGGGCGACGGACTTGCCGGTCAGTTCGGTGAGCAGCGCGGCTACCTGGTCCTGCGTGACCGCCTGCGGCCCCGTCACGTCGAGGACTTCGCGTCCCTGCGCGTTGAGCAGAGCACCCGCCACGCCGCGGGCGCAGTCCTGGCGCGTCACGTAGGCGCGCCCCTTGCCCCCGGTGGCGCTGAAAAGCTGGCCGCTCTGCGTCGCCTGGCCCGCGCTCATCAAGAGCAGCTCGGCGTAGAGTTGATTGCGCAGGATCGTCCAATCGAACGGCGCGGCGAAGAGCGCGGCCTCGGTCCAGAAGTGGTCGTTGGCGAGCGAGCTTTCCGGCGTCGGCTGCGGTGCGCCGGGTGAAGAAGTGTAGACGACGTGCTTGACACCGCTTTCCACGGCGGCGGAGACGGCGGCGCGGTGCTGGGCCAAGCGCCGCCCGGGTTCCTCGATGTTGTCCGCGCTGATGAGGGCCAGCCGCTCCACGCCAGCAAGCGACGCCTTCAAAGTGTCGGGTCGGTCGAAATCCACCGTGCGTACTTCGACCCCTTGCGAGGCGAGGTCCTGCAACTTGTCGGGGGTGCGGGAGCCCGCGATGACGTGGTTCGCACCGCGGCGAAGCAGCTCGTTGACCACGAGGCGGCCGAGTTGGCCGCTGGCACCGGTCACGAGGATGGGAGTTTGAGAATGTGTACTCATGGAACTGTGGTGTTTGTGCTTTTAGTTACTATTGTATACCAACGTAGATAAAGTGACCTGGAAGCAAAAAGTTGACAAGTACGCACTTTGCAGTAACCAGGTATGCCACCGGTAACAAACCCTCTACCTAGGACCCGATCCGACCATGAAAAAAAGTTGCTTTGACCCTCCCGTCGATCTGGTTTCGCTGGCGCGTCGGCCCGGCGAGTTCTGCCCCGTGCGCGACGTGCTCGACCGGGTGGGCGACCAGTGGAGCTTCCTGGTCATCTGTTCTCTGGAAGGCCAGACCCTGCGCTTTGGGGAACTCAAAGCGCACATCGGCGACATCTCCGCGCGCATGCTCACGCAGACGTTGCGCAACCTGGAGCAGGATGGTTTGGTGACCCGCCGAATGTTCGCCACGATCCCGCCGCGGGTGGACTACACCATCACCTCCTTAGGCCATTCTCTGGCCGCGGCCATGCGACCGCTCGTTGCCTGGGCCAACGAGCACCGCGTCCCCATCCAACGCGCCCGCAAGCAACACTCCAAACCGAAAACTTCCCGCCGCGCGATGGCCTGATGTTGCAACGGGTTGTTGTTCCACCGGGTCGAGCCAAGCGTGCTCGCCCGCGGGAACCAGCGTCGGCACAGTGAACTGGGCCGGCGAGAATCGCCGCGTGGACAGATAGAAGGTGGCCAAAGGCGTGGCGCGTCGCTGCCTCTACAGCGAATCGACCAGTTCCGCGACGGCCTTGCGAATCGGTTTGAGGTCGAAGCCGGGTGCCAAGACCTCGGGGTCGAAGGAGTCCGCTAGCGGGTCCATGCCGAAGAGGGCGCGGGGAAACCGTGGGTAGAGTACCTGGCCGAGTAGTCGGTGCGCCGCCTCACCACCGGCTCGGCCCGAGAGCTTGAACGTGTTCTTCAGGTAAGCACTCAGGCGGGTGTGGACCTGCGTGAACAACACGTCGAAATATTGCGCCGCGCCTTCAGGGAATCGCGCGGTCTCGGCCATGCTCACGCGGCACATCTGAATCGAGGCCTCGTAGAGCAGGATTTCCAAATACCGGCCGCAGAATATCACCAGAGCTTCCGCAGGTTTCTCCGAGTAGTCACCGGGCAATCTCAAGCGGCTGAGAAACAGTCCCCGCACCAACTCGATCACCTCCAGGAACAGCTTCTCCTTGCTCTCGAAATGAGCGTACAGCGAGCGTTTGGAAGTGTTCGCGCGGCTGGCGACCACGTCCATCGACGCCCGCTCGAAACCCATTTCCAGGAACACGTCCTTGGCTACCCAGAGGATGTGTTCGCGCAGTTTGTCGCCTCGTCTTGCCATCCTCTATCCTAGCTCGTTTCCCTTGACTCCGCCCACTCGCTTGACAAGTAAACGGTACGGTATAGTTTATTTCTCAGTGAAACGTTGACCCAAAGAAACATCATGATCGTCATCACCACACCCACCGGCAGCATCGGCAGCAAGGTCTTAGCCAACGTCCTCAGTAGCGGCGAGTCCATCCGCGTCATCGCCCGCGACCCTTCCAAACTGCCCGCCGCAACCCGCGAGCGCATTGAGGTCGTGCAGGGATCGCAGGGCGACATCGAGGTCGTCAACCGGGCGTTTGCCGGTGCTGACGCCGTGTTCTGGATCGTCCCGCCGGACATGCAGGCCAAGAGCGTCCACGCCGCGTACGTGGATTTTAGCCGACCGGCGTGCGAAGCGTTCAAGAACCAGGGAGTCAAGCGAGTCGTCGGCGTCTCGGCCCTTGGCCGAGGCTGGACCGGGAGCGCGTCCAAGGCCGGACTGGTGTCGGCGTCACTGGCGATGGACGAACTGATCGCGAGTACGGGGGTAAGCTACCGGGCACTGACGATGCCCTCGTTCATGGATAACCTCCTTCGCCAGGCCAGCGCGATCAAAAACCAGAGCATGTTCTTCTCACCCATCGCCGGCGACCTCAAGGCTCCGACCTGCGCCACCCGCGACATCGCCGTTGTCGCCGCCAAACTGCTGCTCGATCCCACCTGGAGCGGACAAGAAAGCGTCCCGGTGCTTGGCCCCGAGGACCTGTCCAACAACGACATGGCGCAGGTTATCTCCGAGGTGCTGGGCAAACCGGTGCGCTTCCAGCAAATTCCCAAGCAGGCTTTCAAAGAGAGGCTGGCGGGGTT
>CAXTVY010000057.1:0-3369 GCA_964247665.1 uncultured Chthoniobacterales bacterium
CGAACACCGACGCCCGTCGGCACGCGGCGTTGAGTTCCGCGTCGCCCTGGAACCCGGGCCAGTCCACCCGGTCGCGGAACGGCGCGGCAAGAGCGTCCAGTGCCGCCTTGTACCCTTCGCCGCCACCGCCCATGCGCGCTTCCCAAGGACCGACGATCTTGAGCCGCCACGGCACGCCGGGCATCCGCGCGCTGAATTCCCCGAACGCACGTACCAGCAGGTCCAATCCCTTCTCGGGATGCACCCGCCCCAGGTAGAGCACCGTCGGGTCGCGCGGGGCATTGAGATCCGCCGCGGAAAGCGCGGGCGGATCGTTGGTCAGGTAGAGCGGGATCACCTTGACCTTGGCCGCCACGGCGGGCAGTTCTTCCGCGATGGCCCGCGCCACGGCGTGCGAGAGCGATTGCAGCCGCGCCGCGTGCCGGTAGAGCCACATCTGCCCCTTGGGGTAGCGCCCGACGTGCACGCACAGCCTGCCCGGCTTGGGATCATGGATGAGCACCGGCAGCCAGATCGTGTTCGTGACCACGATGTCCGCCGGCGGCAGCGCGCGCCGCGCCCGCAGGGCGTACAGGGCGTCGTACACGCGGTAGAGGAGAGGGTTGCCCGGCGCGGCGTGGCCCGGCAAGCGGATGTGGTGCACCCCATCGACCGTTTCCTCGTCGGGCAGGTCCGGGTAGCGGCGGGAAAGGTACGTGACCCGGTGCCCCGCCCGCGCGAACTCCGGCGCGAGACCGTACCACATCTTTTCCAGCGCGCCGCCCAGCAGCGGTGGCACAGGCAGGAACGCGCCCTGGACAATGGTGATGTGCATTGGGAAAAGACGGGCTCGGGGCGTGACAGGCCCGGAACTCCTCCCCTATGATGCATTTTCCCTGCCATGTCAGCCTACAGATTTTTCCTGGCCGCCGCGGCGCTCCTGTTCGGGTGCTCCGCCTGCTCCCGGCCACGGCCGGTCACCGTGCGGGACGCCCCGGCGGATAAAGTCATGATCGTGCAGGAATCGACGCGCAAGGACGGCCTCAAGGACGGCGACGACATCGTGTCCGTGATCGTGCGCGACGGCCTCCGCTGGCGGGCGGAACGCTTCTTCGTGCGCGGGCAGGCGGTGGTGTACATCTTCAACGGCGGCGGGCCCGGCGGGGGCGGCAAGGCAGCGGGGCAGGGCGAGTTCTCGACGGAGTCCACGCTGCGCACGATCCACGAGTTCGTCACGGCGTCGCGTTCGCGGTGGTTTGCGTACCGGGGGAAGGTGCGGCACATCAACGAGTTCGTCGAGCAGCGCACGTTTGCCCGGGATGAGCGGACGTTTGACGATTACGAGGGTCGGCCACGCGCGGGCGCGCCCGAAGCGGGCCGGATGCGGATGTACGTCAACCGGGCCAACGGCCTGCTGGAATATCAAAACTGCGACCGGGGCGACGGGGTGGACGTGAAAGCGATCTCCTATTTCGCCCACAAAAAGCTGCCCGCCGATTTATTTAATCCCGACGACACGCGGGTCCGGTCGTTCGAGTTCCTGGATCACCAGACCATCCTGCACTACGAGAACTTGCAGGTTTACGAGGAAACGATGCTTCCCAAGCCCGCCGGGGGCGGCAGGTAAGGCAGAAGGCAGAGGGATGCAGGATGCAGGATGCAGGATGCAGGATGCAGGATGCAGAGCCACGCTGTTCCTGCTTGCCTTGGTTCGTGTCTTCTCCCTCCCTGCTGCTTCTCCTCCGGGCTCTGTGTCCTCCGTGTCCTCTGCGTTAAAGCTCCGCGTTCCTGGCCTGACCGCCCGCCCTCGCTCCTGGCATCTTTCCGCCTTCTGCCTTCATCCTTCCGCCTTCCGCTTTCCGCCTTCCTTCACCCCTCACCCCGCCACCCCGAAACCGCGCAACTGCTCGACCAGCCCCGCCGTCGCGCGGTCGATCTGGTAACGCCCTTCGAACGACGCCCGCGCCCGGCGGCCCATCACGGCGCGCTCGCTCTCGGATAGCGCGAACCAGCGAAAAACGAGTTTCGCTGTACCTTTCACGTTGTCGTCCTCCACGAAGCCTGCGCCGTCTTCGTCGATCTCGCGCCAGATGTTCACCTTGTTGGAAATCAACACGGGCTTGCCGCACGCCGGCGCTTCGACCACCGCAATGCCGAAGTTCTCCTGGTGCGAGGGCAGGACAAACGCCTCTGCCGCGTGGAAGGCTCCCCATTTCAGGTCGCCCGAGAGCATCCCTGGCCAGAAGATTGGCGCGCCCATCAGGGCGGGGTCGGCCGAGCATTTTTCTTTGCTCCACTCGGGGCTGGCGGGATCATCCGGCCCCGCCATGACCAGCGTTCCTTCCGTTCGATTGAGGAAAGGCAACATCGCCAGCGGACAGCCTTTCTTCACCGCCAGCCGCCCCATGAACAGGATCAGCCGCTGGCCCCGCAGTGCCGGGAACGTCGTCAGGAAGAGTTCCTTTTGCCGCTCGGCATCGCCCGGCGGTTCCTCGATACCCAGCGGATTGACCGCCTCGGTGGCGCGGTAGAGCCAGAAGGATTTGCGCGCCAGCCGCCGCTCCTCCTCGCAGGTGAAGAACACCGCCCGCGCCGAGCGCAGGATGCGGTACTCCGCCCACGGCCAGTAGAGCCACTTCTTGAGGTGCTTGCGCGGGTAGGTGCGTTTGAACCAGGGGTCGAGCATCCCGTGCGGGAACACGAAGCGCGGCCCGCGCCAATGACGCCAAGCCGCGAAGCCGTGGTGCTGCCACAGGCCGTGCGTGACGAGGCAATCGAATTTACCGTTCTGTTCCGCGATCCAAGGCCCGAGCGCCGGGGCGCGCTGGTAGCTGCCGCGATTCGGCCCCAGCGCGTGCACCGGGAACGGCTGCCCGTCGAGCCACGGCGAGCCGGGCGCGTCGGCGGTGGCGACTTCTGTGTGGTGTCCGGCGCGCACCAGCGCCGTGCCGATTTGCCGGATGGCCTCGGCCACGCCGCCGCCGCGCGGGTCCATGGACGAGGCGACGTGGAGGATGCGCATGGTGCGAAGCGGAAGGCGGCGGGGCTAGCGCCCGTCGGGCATCGGAGGAGGGTTGACCAGGTCGGTCGGGGCGGCAGTCACCTGCGCGATACGCAGTTCGATCTCGTCAGTGCGCAACAACTTGTGCACACCGATCAGCAGACGCTGGCCGTTGCGGAACGGGATCGAAACGCTGTCTCGCTCCATGTAGAACCTGGGCTGCTCGATCTTACCGGCCACTCCGGGACCCTGCCGGACCTCGTAAGCGTCCAGCCCGTCGAAATCCGTGTGCGTCGCCTGTACGTTCAGGTCGATCCATGTGCCGCCGTCCCGCACGACGTTCTCCAGTTCCAGGATGACACCCGCGTTGCGCTTCTCGAACGTCATCG
>CAXTVY010000057.1:3379-20048 GCA_964247665.1 uncultured Chthoniobacterales bacterium
AGCCTGGGCTGCCCGGTTCGGTCCGGGGCCGCCGGGAGCCGGTGGTTCTTTCGGCGCTTCCAACGGGGCCGGGTAGATCTTCTCGAAGACCGTTTCCGACGAGGCTTGCTGGCCGCTGGGCGCGTAGATCACCGGGCAGCCAATCAACGTGGCTTCCTGGCGTTGGATGTCCGCGATGACCTGCGCGTAGGCGGCGTCGATCTTGCCTTCATTGAGCAGGTCGGGCAGCAACGCGAGCGCCCTGGCCCGCGGCAGGACGACGAACAGCACTTCCGTGCGCGTGAGCCAACGCCTGCCCTCCAGCGAGGGGGCTGCCGGGGGAGGCAGATTCTCGGCCGTGAACGTCTTTTTGTCCGGGTCGAACTTCAGGCTTCGCACCGTATGATAGTCCTCCGCCCGGGTCGCACCTGCCGCCACGGTATAATGGGCCAGATGATTCAGCTTTCCGTAGTGCTCGTTGAGCCCCACGTCGATGCCGTAGTCTTTCATTCGCCAGGTGACACCGGCGGGTTGCGGGTCGGAGGTGATATCGGTGCCGCCGCATTTCTGGAGTGCTGCGATGACCTGATCGAAGCTCATGCCAACAGAGATGGTGATCTCGTCGGCCCGGATAGATGAAAGAGCGAACCAGCAAAGCGCCAGCACGGTGAAAGCGCGCAGAAGGGGGAATTTCATGTTTCCGTTGTAGCAGCAGGCAGTGCGCAGGACAATACATCCGGGGGCAGGGTCTGGATAACCGCACGGCGGTCTGCGCGGAATGATCTCAGACCACGAAGCCCTCCGCGCGGTGGAAATACGGCGTGTCGGGAGGCAACGGCTGAATCGCCTTGGCGGGAGTGCCCCCGTATAAGGTCACCCCCTCCGTGAACGCCTTGTTGAGCAGAGATTTTGCTCCCAGCACGCTGCGGTCGGGCAAGGCCGCGCCGCCCAGCAGCACGCAGTTCGTCCCCACAAAACAATACGCCCCGACCGTCACCGGCGCGGACGACTGGCGGCAGGCCGCGAGGTCGATGCTGTGGGTCAAAATCTGCGAGGCGTACCCGGCGAACGTCGTGAACGGACCGATGGTCACCGTCGCCGTGCAGTCGATGAGGTGGCGGTGCGTGATGGCCGAATGTGCGCCGACGTGGAGTTCAGGGCGGCGTTCAGGCTGGTGCGCGAAGTGGCGCGACGGCCCGGGCGGGAAGCCGGTGATCCAGCACAGGTTGCCGATGGAACTGTGCTCGCCCAGGAACATCGCGCCGAGGTTCTTACAGACGGTCAGATGCCCGATGCGGCTGTGCGCCCCCATCACCAGCCGCCCCGGGAACACCCACGACAGGCCGATGCTCGCCGTGGGGTGAATCTCGAACCCGCACCAGCGCACCAGCACCCGGCGGCGCAGGGTCCAGGGCAGCAGCGTGCTCAGGGCGAGGAGGAGCTTTTTCATGGCGAGACGACGGGATGGGCGGCGGGCAGACCAGCCAGTTCCCGGTACAGGCCGGCGTAGCGGCGGCGCATGGTTTCCTCGGTGTAGAGCGCGGCGTTGCGGAACCCGGCGTCGATCCATGCCCCGCGCGCGGCCGGGTCACGCACGATCCGCCGCAGTTCGTCCGCGAAGGCCGCCTCGTCCGCCGCCGGACGCACGAATGCCCCCTCCCCCGCGACTTCCGCCAGCGCGCCCGCGTCGGCGCACAGCACGGGGCAGCCGCACGCCTGCGCCTCGATGACTGGCCAGCCGAAGCCCTCGAACGTGGACGGGAACACCAGCGCCACGGCGCGGCTGTAGAGGGCTTCGAGCAACCCATTGCCGGGCCGGGGAACGGCGACGACGCGCTCCGCCACGCCGAGCGCACGGGCCAGCGCGGTCAACTCGTTCGAGGGCGCTTCCCCGGCGAACACGAGTCTTCCCTCGGGCCAGTCGTCGCGCAGCCGGGCGAAGATCCGCAACACGCCCTCGCGGTTCTTGCGCCGCAGGCCGGAGCCGACGTGCAGCACAAACGGCGCTCCGCCCGCCAGCGCCGGGACCGCCGCCGCCAGCCGCGCGTCGGCTTCGGCGGCGGGGAGCGGGCGGTAGGGATGGTTGAGCCCGTTGGGGACGAGGCGGGTGTCGGGCACGGTGCCGTCCGGGCGGCGGACGAGGCGGTCCACGTCGGCGCGGGTGGCGGCGGAGACGCAGGCGATGGCGTCCGCACGACCCAGGGAGCGGCGAATCCAGCTTTGCAACAGCTTGCCCAAGCGCGAGGCGGGGCAGTCGGTCGGCTCGCCCAGCGCGCCGCGCACCGCGCCGAGGTCGTGGCAGGTGACGAGCACCCGGTGGCCCGCGCTGGCGGCGGCCGGGGCATACATGGCGTTGGAATGGTCGGCGAGGTGGACCACCGCGCCCGGCCCCAGCCCGCGCACCCGGCGGCGCAGGGTCCAGGGAAAGACCACGAACTTGTCCAGGTAGGCCAGCCACTTGCCCAGCCCCACATAGGCAGGCCGCCCGCCCCGGCCGCCGAACACGGCCCGGGGCGCGATGGACTCGACCGGCCAGCCGGACCCGGCCAGGCCGTCCGCCAGCAGCCGCGCAAAGCGCAACATGCTTTCCTGCCCATCAGCGGGGTAATTCCCGACGATCAGGACGCGCGGCATATCGGTGGCTGTCTCGGTTGGCACGGCTGAAACAACTGGCGCTGCTGACGACTAAATCGGCGGTTTCCCGGCATTTTCCGGCGGGGAATCGACGGAACTCGCGTGCAGCCGCTCGGCGTAGCTGGAACGTCCCCGGACCGCCGCCGGTTTCGTGTCGGCCGGGACCGCCGGGACCGGCACGGCGACGGGCGGCACAGGCTGCCCGGACCGGACCGGCGCACCCACCCGGCCCACGGGCACGGCCGCCACGGCCGACGCGGCGGCGATCACCTCGACCGGGGCGGCCCGCCGGTTGGCTGCCAGCGAGAGCCCGCAGGCGATGGTGGCGAAGCCGAGTTCGGTCGGCTGGGAAAACTGCCCTTGCAGCAGATCGACGAAACAGCCGCTGAACAGCAGCAGGGGAAGCGTGTTCAC
The DNA here is from genome assembly GCA_964247665.1 of uncultured Chthoniobacterales bacterium. Classification (GTDB taxonomy): domain Bacteria; phylum Verrucomicrobiota; class Verrucomicrobiia; order Chthoniobacterales; family SZAS-18; genus CAHJWO01. The sequence continues at coordinate 6,407 of CAXTVY010000057.1, forward strand.
GTCCCGCCACAGGCTGCGCAGGGCGCACCGGCCGAGGTAGAGGGTCATGCAGGCCCGCAGGCCCAGGTAGATCCCCCCGAGCAGCGGCCCGCTCTCCATGACGTTGCGCGCCAGTTCGCCCTCGGCGAGCAGGAACGCGGAGTGCCCGAGCATCACCCCGCCCGCGACGTTCGTGCCCATGCCCAGGCCGTAGCCGAAGGCCGGTGCCAGCTCGGCGACGGTGAAGGGCACCTGGAAGGATTCAAAGAAGCGCCCGAGGAACCCGCTGCGGACGTTCGCGGCGTTCCCGAACCGGTAGGCGAACACGTCCAGGCCCTGCCTGAACACGGCGAGCGACCCCACACCCAGGAACAATCCGCCCATCAGCGCACCCAGTTTGAACGCCGCCGCCCGGTAGCGCGGATGCACGATGCAGATGAAGGCAATCGCCCCCACGATCAACGCCACCATCCCCGCTCCGGCGCGGCTGCCCGACAGCACGATGAGCACGACCAACGCGGGCGCAGCCGTCAGCCAGATCAGTCGCGGGTACACCCGTTTCTCCAGCAGGTGGTAGAGGAAGAACACGGCCGCCACCGCCGTGTAGCCCGACAGCCCGTTGGTGAACGAAAACGTCCCCGAGGGCCGGATGTGGCCGTAGGCGGACTCGATCATGGCACCCGTCGCGCCGCCCGCGCCCGCGTTGAGCCACGAGGTCCGGCCCGCGAGGAATTGCAGGAGCACCAGCAGCGCCATCGGCCCGGCGGCCAGCAGCGTCCACTTGCCCACCTGGCGCACGTCCTCCAGCGTGAAGATGTTCGGGATCAGGAAGATGAGCAGCAGATGCATGTACGAGGCCCGCAGCCCATACACTTCGATGATCAGCGGCGTGTCCGTGGCAGCAATCGAAACCATCATCGCGATCAAGCCCAGGATGATGACACAAGCGACGAACTTGCCCTTGGGGAACACGCCCTTGGTAAACGCCAGGTAGTACATGAACAGCAGAAGCGGGTCGCGTATGACCAGCAGCGGCGTGGCCAGGCTCGGTACGATCCACTTGCGCAAGGCTCCCTCGATCATCCAGAGCGCGAGGTAGAGCCACAGGAGTTGCTTGAGCCGCGTGAGGTCCGGCGGAGAGGATTCCGGGGCGGGTCCGGCGGTGGGTGAGCGAGAGGTCATGGAAGGCGGAAGGCGGAAGGGATACGGGGTCAGGCAGGTTGGAGAGGCGGAGTGGCATGGAGGGCGTCGCCCAAGCAGGCAGCCAGCCGGTGGCGGTATGCCTCCCAGGAGAGCTGCCCGGCCTTGCGGCGGGCGGCGTGACTCATGGCCTGACGGCGCTCGGGGTCGAGGAGGAGTTCGAGCTTTTCGGCGATGGCCTCCGCCGAACGAATCGGCACGACGAAGCCGTCCACCCCGTCGTCGAGCAGGTCGGGCCCGGCGGTGTGCGGCGTGGCGATCACCGGCAGGCCGCGCGAGAGTGCTTCGGGGATCACCAGCCCGAAACCCTCGAAAAGCGAGGGAAACACCAGCACGTCCTGGCGCGACATCTCGGCGAGCACCCCGGCGTGCGGCGCGGTAGGAATCCAGCGGTGCTCGCGCACGGCGCGCTCCAGCGGGTTGCAGCCCTCGACGGTCTTGCTGCCCAGCAGCGTCAACTCCACCCGCGAGCCCAGCCGCCGCACGGCGTCGAGCAGGTAAGACAGTCCCTTGCGCTGGCCGAGCGACCCGGCAAAAAGCACGCGCAGCCGCCCGCCGGAGGGGCGCGGGCGGACCGCCCCCTCCCCGGCGGACGCCAGCCCCGGCGCGCCGTAGGGCACGACGTGCACCGGCGCGCGCAAGCCCGGCGCGGCGGCGAGCGTGTCCCGGGTAAACGTGCTGGCCACGATCACGGCGTCCGCCTGTCCGAGTTCCTCGTCCTTGCGGGCGAGCTTCGCCGGGCTGTCGGAGCGGCCGGTCAGCGTGGCGGCCCACTGCGGCTCGCGCGCGGCTTCCTCGTCGAAGATCGCGTGCCCGGCGCGCCAGTAGCCGATGGGCAGATCGTAGAACCGGGTCAGCCCCCGTTCCCCGGCCGCGCGGAACGTTTCCGCCGCCCCGTCCTCATAGGCGTACACCGCGCGCAGGCCGTCCACCCCGGCGCGCAGGCGGCGGGCCACGGCGCGGTCCAGTCCCTGGAACACGGCATCCACGCTGGCGGGGCCCGTTTCGTGGCGCGTCAGCCAACTCCCGCCGGGCAGCCGGCCCGCCAGCAGGCGCAGGGCCTCGCGCCAGGGGGCGGTGTGCAGTCTGGGGCGCACGGATGCCGGGAACGACCGCCGCCCCAGCTCGCGCGCCAGCGCGCCGGGCAGCCAGCGTTCGGCCCGTCCGCCCGGGGTCCAGTGCAGGCAGGTCCAGGCCTCCGCCAGCAACCCGGCCTCGTCCAGCGCGAGCGCGGCCTGCCGGGCGTTGGCGTTGCCCAGGGGATGGGAAAACAGGATCATGCCGCCAGCGCCTCCTCGAAAACCCGCAGGTAGCCGCGCGCGACCTCCGCCGGGCGGAAGTGGGCCAGGTGTTCCTCCGCCAGTGCGCGCAGGCTGGCCGCGAACGGTGCGTCCGCCAGCACCCGCCGCAGGCAATCCGCCAGCGCGTCGGCGTCGCCGTTGGGGAACGTCACGCCGCACGGGCCGATGGCATCTGCCAGCCCGCCGCCGTTGGAGCCCACCGCCACGCAGCCGCACGCGATGCCCTCCAGCGCCACCACGCCGAACGGCTCGGGCCACAGGGACGGGATCACCATGACCCGGTGGGCGTTGAGGGTGCGCGCCAGCGTCTCACCCGTCTGCACGCCTGCGAACGTCACCTGTCCGCCCAGGCCCAGATCGTTCGTGCGCCGGTACAGGTCCCCGGCCTCCGGGCCGCTGCCGACCACGGTCAGCGTGGGCCGCAAGCCATCGCGGCGCAACGCCGCCAGCGCGTCGAGCAACAGCGGCACGCCCTTGTCCGTCACCAGTCGTCCGAGGAACACGAGGTCGCCCGGACGCGCGGGCGGGCCCGGCAGCCGCCGGAACAGCCGGTCGTCGTAGGGGTTGCCGATCAGCGTCGAGGGCACCGGCAGCGAGTCCGCCATCGCCCGGCTGATGGCCACCGCCCGGCCGCCGCGGATCACGAGCTTTTTCAGCCGATCCTGCCAGCCGGTCGAGCCATCGACCCGCGTCAGCCACGTCTGGAACGACACCACCCAGGGCCGCCGCGCCAGCAGGAGCGGCCAGAGCGTTTGCAGGCTGATGTTGTGCTGGAAGTACACGTCGCAGCCGCGCACGGCCGCCAGCAGGTCGCGCGCCGGGGGTTGGCGCAGCACCGGGTACGGGAACTCCTCCCGGTCCAGCGTGATGCCGCTGTTGCCCGCCGCGCTGCGCGTGACCACCGTCACCCCGTGCCCGGCGGCGGTGAACTCGTCGGCCAGCACCCGGGCGACGGTCTCCAGGCCGCCGACCTCCGGGAAAAAGGCGTGTGTGGCCAGCAGGATTCTCATGCCTCCTGCTCCTCCTGCGAGAGCTGCCGCGCCAGCCGCCCCTTGCGCCAGCGCGACACGCCGTAGCGTGGAAAGTTCAGCGCCGCCGGACGGAAGATTGCCGGGTTCACCGGCGGCAGCGCGTCCGCCGTCAGGTCAGCTTCCACGGCGTCGGCCACCTCGAAGAGCTTCCGCCGCAACGGGCTGACGTAGTGCCACGCCACGGCCCGGCGCTCCGCCGGGGGCAGCGCCCGCAAGCCCCCCAGGGGTGGAAAACCGAACGCCCCGGCATCGAGCACGTAGCCGCCGTCGCGCTGGATCAGCGCGCTCCAGGTCGTCTGCTCGGCGAAGTGGGGCATGTCCAGCGCCTCCGGCCGCCCCATGAACCACTCGACGAAATCCAGGTCCAGCCGGGCCGGGTCCAGCAGCGTGACCCCGGCGTTGACCCGGTCGGCCAGCCGCACCCGGTCGGGGGCTAACAGCCGCCGCCAGCCCCCCGAATACGTGTTGAACAAGTCGTGCATGAGCACCACCGGGGGCCGGGCCGCCGCCAGCGGCGCGGAGAACCCGCCGAAGGGCCGCAGGAAGAGGATGTCGCAGTCGCAGTAGTGCAGGTCCCCCGGTTCGAGCAGCGCCACGTCGAAGAGCTTGAGCGCCATCGTCTGCGTCTGGCGGTAGCGCAGGCACGCCGGGTAGCGCGCCAGCCGCTCGAACATCGCCGCGTCGGCCTCCCGGCGGTCGATGAAGGTCGCCTGGGGCGCCACGGCGCGCAGGCGGTCGCGGTCCTCCCCGGTCAGCGTGCCGTCGTCGTGCAACCGCAGGTGGAACGGCTCGCGGTTGAAGCGCACGAGCGACGCCAGGCAGCGCTCGGCAATCGGCGTGTGCGAGTGGCAGATCAGGGTGCGGATGGTGGAGGTCGGGTCCATACGAGGTCAGGCGGGGCCGCCGGGATCGACCGCCCAGACCCGGCGCAACTCGAAGGCGTTCACATCGGCCGGGTTCATGCCGGTGCCGGTCCACGCACCCGCGCCCGGCGCATCGGCGTAGCCCGCCTCGGCCACCATCGTGAGGATCGCCTCGTTCCGGTCGCCGTAGGGGTAGCAGAAGTGCCGCACGGGCACCCCGAAACGATCTTCCAGCCGGGCCTTGGAGTCGAAGATCTCCGCCCGGGCCCGGGCGCGCGGCAGTTGCGTCAGGTGGGGATGCGTCAGGGTGTGCGCGCCGATCTCGTGCCCGGCGGCGAGCCATTCGCGGATCTGCCCATGGTCCATGAGCGCGTGCGGGGTCTCGCCGATGGCCCGGTCCCATTCGTCCGTGCCGCCGATCTGCCCGGCGACGAGGAAGAGCATCGCCTTGACCCCCCGCGCCTGGAGGACGGGCAGCGCGTGCTCGTACACGCTCGTGAAGCCGTCGTCGAACGTCAGGCAGAAGCCGCGTTCGCCCCGGCGGATGGCGGGAAGCGCGTCGTTGTACGGCACGCACGGCAGACCCGCCGCCAGCAGTTCGTCCACCTGCCGGGCCAGCCCCCCGGGCCGCACGAACAGGCCCGGCCAGCCCGTGCCGGGCGTCGGCGCGCTGATCTTGTGGTACATCAGGATGCCCACGCCTTCACCGCCGAAGATCCAGCGGTCCTGCGCCCAGTGGGCGTAGCAGCGGGGCGGCTCGTGGGCCGGCAGCGGCGGGGTGGATGGGTTCATGGGATGATCTCCAGCCAGCGCCGGTAGGTGCTTTCCAGTGTGCGCACGCTCGTTTCCCACCGCAAGCTCCGTGCCCGCCGCCAGCCGGTTTCGGCGATTCTCGCGCACAGGGCACGATCATCCAGCAGCCGCTCGACGGCCGCGCGCATCTCCCCGGCTGCGCCGAAGGGACACAGGAGTACCTCCTCACCGTCGCGCAGTTCCGCGCCGAAGCCCGTCGGCGTCGTGACCGCCGCGCAGCCGCACGCCATCGCCTCGGCCAGCGCCAGCCCGAAGCCCTCGTACTCCGACGGGAAGAAGAACACCCGGGCCCGCGCCAGCGTGGCGACGAGTTCCGGGATCGTCCGGCGCGGATGGACGACGATCCGCGCGTGCAACTCGGGCGGAAAGTCGTCGAGCGGATGGTCCAGGCGCGGGTGCGTGCCCAGAATATCCAACCGCAGGCCCGGCCGGGCGCGCAAGAGCGGCACCATCACCGCCAGAAGCTGCGGCAGCCCCTTGCGCGCGATCCACGAGCCCAGGAAAGCCACGGCCTCGTCGCGGCCGTCCGCGTGGAAGGGCACGTCGAGATAATCCGGCTCCAGGCCGAGCGGCACGACCTCCAGGCGGTCGCGCGGGCCAACGCCGTGGTCGCGCAGGTAGCGGCGGTCCAGTTCGCAACCGGTGACAAACCCATCCACGCGGGAAAAAGCGAGCGTTTCCGCCGCCTGCAACGCCCCCGCTGCCAACCGGCGGACAGGAGACTGCCGGGTGGGAAACGCCGCTGGAACCGCCGCCATCCGCTCGGCGGCCAGCAACTCCAGGCCGTCGGTATGCGCCACCAGCAAAGGCCGCCGCTTCCGCCCGCGCCAGGACAGGGCCGCCGTCCCCGGCCAGAACTCCGCGCCGTAATATTCGATCAGGTCATACCGCGAAAGGTCGTGGGCGCGTTGCCAGCGCCAGCCTTGGAGGCCCATGCGCACGCGGCGTCCGGCTGCCCCGCCCGTTGCACCGAGCAGGTCATCGCTCGTCACGACATCGACCTCGTGGCCGAGCCCGCGCAGCCCGGCGGTCCACGCCAGGCGCGTGCGCCCGGAGCCGAGCACGGGATCGAGCGGGCAATTGCTGAAGGCGAGGATCCTCATGGCATTGGCCCGTCGGCGGGCAGGGCGCGGTTTTCGGCCAGTTCGGGTAGCACGGCGGGCGCGCCTTCCTCGGTGTAGACGGCGGCGGGAGCCCCGGCGGCGGGATCGACCGCGTGCGCGTCGGGCGCGGGCGGCGGCTCCTCCGGGTGGCGGTAAAGCCAGAAGCCATACACGCCACCCGCGACCTGCACCAGCAGGCTCGCGCCGCTGCCCAGCAGGCCGAAGCGCAGGATGCCCATCGTCGTGCTCAGGTCAAAGAAGTACACCCCGGCTGCCTGTGCCACGACCATCCCCACGCAATACGAGGTCGTGTGCCACCAGAACACCCACTTGCGCCCGCTGTGCATCGCCCAGAGCAGGCCGCTGAGGTAGTACAGCGCCCAGCCCGCGACGCTCCAGGGCAGTTCCCGGCGCAGGTGCGCGTACTTCGGCCCGACGACGAGGAGGAGGAGTTGCGGGCACAGGAGGCTCACCGCCCACAGGCCCAGCGTCATGGCCACCCCGCCCGCCGCGAACAGGCAGTAGCGCCCCAGCACCTTCGCGCGCGGCAGGCGGGCGATGTAGGGATGGATCACCAGTTCGTTGAACGCCTGGATGACCAGCAGGATTTGCGTCAGCCGCCCGAGCGCCGCGACCTCCGCGATGTTGTGCGACTTGCCGAAGTACGTCACCAGGAAGAGCATCACCTGCCCCTCGAAGGCCGTGAAGATCACCGGCGGGATCGTCGGGGCCGCCAGGCGGATCACCTCCCGGTTCGCGGCGGGGTCGGGCCGGTCGGGTTCCTGGACGAGGTCGCGGCTGTAGCGGCGGTACAGGTTGCCGCTCAACGCCATGACCAGCGCGTTGACCCACGCACCCGTGGCGGCGGTCAACAGGGAAACGAAGTGCAACAGCGCCGTCGCCGCGAGCCGGAACACCCCCCCGGCGAACTGCGTACGGTAGTACGGCCCGAAACGCTGGTGCATGATCAGCGGCCCCGCGTAGCAACTCGACCAACCCTGGAAATACAGCGTGAACATGACCGAGCAGAACAACCCCAGCCGCAGCCCCCACGGCCAGTGTTGCCGGCCGGTGATCCACCAGAACGCTGCGAGCCCGACCGGCAGCCCCAGCAGGAAGCCGCGCGTGCGGAAGTGCAGCGCCGATCGGATATACTTGCCGATGACGGCGGGTTCATGGATCCGCGCGCCCACGAGCGAGATGATCGTGCCCGTGAACCCGAGGTCGATGAGCATCCCGACGCTGCCCTGGAAGCCGAAGGCCACGCTGTACTGCGCGTAAGATTCGACGCTCATCCAGCGCAGCACGAGCAACCCCGTGCACAGGCTCAGGAGCTGGATGCCGCCCTGGTTGAGCAGAAACGTGACGATCTTCCGCGTCCAGGAGAGCAGCTTGCCGCGGTCGGGAAAATCCATGAGAGAGGTCGGAGCGGAACAGCCGGAAAAAAGGCCCTCCACGGCAATTTATCGGCACCCCGCCACCAGGTAGGCAAGGCGCAAATACACAGAGGAAGGCGCGTTGCCCTGTCTCTAGCAGAAAGCTTGCCCGGGATTCCAGGCAGGGGCGCAGTGGCGGTCCAGAGCAAGGTCCTGCTGAGGGTCCGAGGCACTCCCGAACCGTCTGAATGGACCGTTCCACCCGCGAGCAGTCGTCACGCCGAAAAGGCAGACGGTCTGGGAGTCGCTCGGAGAGCGATCCCTACCATCGTTACGACCGGCAGCTTCGCCGCCTGCCCGGAGGCGCGATCCCCTACCTCTCCTAGCTCACGTCCGCCGTCGGCTTGGGCGTGGGCTTGTTGGTCCGGGTAGCCGTCCCCGTGGCCGGGCCGCCGTCATCGTCGTCGCGCGCCGTGTGGTAATACTCCTGGTACTGGTAGTACACGAACTCGGGCGACCTCGTGTCCACCTGGTTGAGGATCAACCCGGGGATGTTCGCGCCGCGCTTGTACAACGTTTCCAGGGACTTGCGCGTCATCTTCGCCGACGTGTACGACAGGCGCACCACGAACAGCGTCGCGTCGATCTTCGGCGCGAGGCTCGCCGTGTCGTCCGCCGCCAGGATCGGCGAGCTGTCGATGATGATGTAATCGTACAGGTCGTACAGGTCGCGCAGGAGCTGGTCCGTCGTCGGCTTGAGGATGTACTCGCTGGGCTGCGGCACGTTGCGCCCGCGCGGCATGACGTGGAGGTTCTCGATGCCCGTCGTGCGGATGGCCAGCTTCCAGTTGACGTTGTGCCCGAGCACGTCCGTCAGGCCCGGATCACGCGGGACGCCGAAGGACTGGTGCAGCGCGCCGCGCCGCAGGTCGGCGTCGATCAGGAGGGTCTTCTTGCCCGCGAAGGCCATGATGAGCGCGAGATTGCTCGACAGCGTGCTCTTGCCCTCGTTGGGCACGGCGCTGGTGACGAGCAGCGTCTTGGGATGCTTGCCCTCGATGGGCAGGTAGAGCAGCGTCGAACGCAGGTTGCGGAAAGATTCGACGAGTTGGTGGCGCTGGTCGTCCGGGCGCAGCAGTTCCGTGTTGTCGGTGGACTCGTCGCGGGGAATCTGGCCGATGACCTGCTCGGAGAACGCCGACTGGAACCCGCTGACGCTCGTCATGCGGTCGTCCATCTGTTCGAGCAGCAGCAGGATGCCGATGCCCAGGCCCAGCCCGGCGGCAAACGCCAGACCCAGCGACTTGATCCAGTTGATCGGCATCAGCATGGCGGGACCCGCCTTGTCAGACACCTTCATCGGGTCGAGGTTCATGTTGCTGCCCAGGCTGCCTTGGGCCAGCGTGGTCTTGAGACCGTCATACGTGTTCTCGTCGCGGCGCTTTTGTTCCTGCAGGTTGTCGAAACCGATGCGCAGCATGTCGGTGCCGAACTTCGACTGTTCCGATTCCTTGATCTGTTTGTCTGCCAACTCGATTTTCGTCTGGTCGAATTTGCGCAGGTAATCCAGACGTTTGCGGCTGTAATCAAGCAGGTTGGCAATCTGGTCCTGCAACGATCTGATCTGCGTGTCGAAGGCCACGATCTTCGGGTGCCTGGGTTTCATGTCGCGGGACCAATCCGCCCGTTGCGCCTGGAGGGCTGCGATTTGCGCGCGGGCATTGCGGTAATCCTGCTCGGCGTTGCTGGCTTCGAGCACGCTCTGGTTCATTCCGGGGTTGTCCGCGGCGTCCGCCATCTGCACGCGGCGCGCCGCCGTGCCGTGGTCGAGCCCCTGCTCCGGGGTCATGAGCATCAACTGGTCGTAGTGCTCCTGTAGATCCGCGCGTTTCTTCTTGAGTTCGGTCAGGGTGGTGTCGCCGGTGTCGTTCTTCTGGAAGACGGTGTGGTTGTCGCGCTGGTAGTCGATGATCTTCTGGTCGTCCTTCTTCAACTCGTCCTCCATGTGCAAGATGGACTCGCGGATCTTGTCGAGCTGCCCGCCGCTGCTCTCCGTGTGCTGTTGCCGGCGGTAGGTGAGGTACGAGTCGAGCAATGCCTGGAGGTAGCGTTGCGCGTAAAGCGGGTTGCTGGCCGTCGCGTTGATCACCAGAAAGGTGCTCTGCGGGACGAAATCGAGCTTCACCGGCGTGGCGGGCATCTCCGGATAGCGGGCGAGGAGATTGTCAGCCGTAAGCTGGCGGATCTGCGGCGAGCTTCGCAGGACGATGATCTGGTTGGCGATCAGGTCGTCAATGCCCAGGCTGTAGGCAGAAGTATTTGTCTGACCGACCGGGATGGCCGGGTTCTCGACGTTGACGCTCAACGTGCTGGTCGACAGGTACGCCGGGGGCTTCTGGATCTGGTACCAGGCCGCCCCGCAAACGGCGAGGCTGACGGTCAGCAGCACCACCCACCAGAACTTGGAGAGCAGCGTGCGGTAGCGGTGGACCTGACTGAGAAACGCCAGCGCCCAGACGGGGTTTTTGCCCGGTGCAATGCCTTGGGAAACACTCATATTAAAAAACGTTGTTTAGCTATGGGAATCAGAATTTGATGCCGAAGGGGCTCTTCATTACCTTCACCGTGTCACCGGGCTGGAGGACCACGTCCTTGTCGGCATGTCCCTTGAGGACGGACTCGACATCGACTTGAATGAAACCCTTCGCGTTGACGCCTTTGCGGATGATTCGGGTGTGGCTGAGCCACGAATCGTCCGTCGGTCCGCCCATCTGCAAAATCGCCTGGCTGACGGTCAACTGGCCGTCGGCGGGTAGATCGAGCGCGCCCGCGCCCTTGAGTTCGCCCGTGATGAACACCCGGCCGTTGGAATGGGCCGCGATCTGTTCCAATCCGAGGCTGACCGTGGCGTGGTAATAATACTCGCTCTCCAACTTGGCCTTGATGTCGCTGGTCAACTCGGCAGCGGTTTTGCCCGCGGCCTTGACCCGGCCGATGAGCGGCACTTCCACGTCGCCGGAATCCTGCACGACCAGCGGCCATACCTTGTCATCCCGGTCTTCGGCCACGCGGTAGCTCAGACGATCCTGGCGGGTGAGTTTATGGTTCGAGTCGATGGCCGCGCCGGAGTTCATCGACATCGACTGAAAAGTGGTCCCGGGCGCGGCGTTCGTCTGGTATTGGCCCTGTGGCTGCTGCCCGGAGTTGGACTGCACGGGCGACGTGGCCGTGTTGAAGCGGTTGAACGGGCTGGGCGGCGAGGTCGAATTGAAAGGAACCTGGGCCCCGGCCGGATCGGCCGCCAGGAAGACGACGCCGGACAATGCGAGAAGAAGCGGTGCGAACAGGTGTTTCATGCCGGTGGTGACACTAGCTATTTCCGTTCCTGCCCGCAAAATTATTCGGCCGGCCAGAGTAAAATTGCGACACGATCAGAAATGCGAGGCACGGAATGCAAAACGTGAACGCCGATTGCGAATGAAAGATGCAAGGCGGAAGGCGGAAGGCAAAAGGATGCAGGTTGATCTTGCCTTGAGAACGAGGATTGGCGGGTGCGTGGGCGCAACGGTCTGGCGGCCTGGGTTTAGGGCTGACCGTCGTTCGATTTTGTGCCGACCGAAAAATTGGCAGCGCGGCGGATGGTCCTCGTGACGATTTAGAGGCCGATGATCGATGGAGATGACGCCGGGGCAGCACGTGCACTGCGAATTTTTGTGGTGGAAAACCACGCCGACACCCTCAAGTACCTCGCGCTATACCTGGAAGCCATGGGGCACGCCGTCACGACCGCGAAGACGATGGCGCAAGCGTTGGAGAGGCTGCCGGATGCCGGCTGCGACGTGCTGATCTCGGACATCGGCCTGCCCGACGGCGACGGCTGGGAGTTGCTGCGCACCGTTCGGCTGCCCCACCCGGTTTACGCCATTGCCATCAGCGGAATAGGGCTGAGTGCCGACCACATCCGCAGCCAGGACGCCGGTTATCGCCATCATCTGGTCAAGCCGTTCGTGCCGGGTGAACTGGATGCAGCCCTGGTGGAAGCCGCGCAAGAAGCCCTGGTACGGGCATGAGGGTTCACCGTAACTGGTCGTTACCTTGACCCCGCCGGGACGGCGAGATAGCCTCACGCGGAACCCGTCGGCAGGATGCTTTTCCCGGGCTTTATCGGCGGACCCGTGCGTCCCACGGGTTTACCAGCCGCCCCGCCGGAGGGCAGCGGCGGGACCAGGAAGGGGCGGGGTCCGGCGAGCTGCCTATTCGGAGCGACCGCCGCGTCTGGATGACTGTTGTTGCCCGTTTCCATCTCGTCCCGTGATGCACGCCTCCCCCTGCCGTCCGTACTCGCGGCAGGCAGGGTTGAAAGCCCGGGCGGAACGGAGTTCCTTGCCTGCGATCCTCCCTCACCCATGTTGACTTCCCGCTCCCCTCTGATCCGTTGCGCCTGGTTTGTGCTGGCGGCGCTGCTGCCGGGATCGAACGCCGCCCACGCCGCCGACGCCGCGACCGTGCCGCTTTATGCACTCATCGTCGGCGGCGGACCGGACGTGGAGAACAACGCCGCGCAGATCGAAGGACACGTGCACTTTGTCGCCGGGACGCTGCCGACTGCAGCCAGGCACGTCGTGCTCTTTGCCGACGGCAAGGCCGGGCACGACAGCGTCTCCTACGCGGACCTGAGCGCCGCCGCCGACGCGAAGCGCGCCCTGGCTATCCTCCTGGCCGACAGCGACGCGGGCGAGCCCGTGCTCACGCGCGCACCCCAACTCGGCCTCCCCATCGATGGCCCGGCCCGGCTCCAGGATTTCCGCCGCGCCCTGACAAAAATCTCCGCCCAGGCAGCCAAGGTGCCCGCCCCCTTGCTGCTTTACTTAGCCGGGCACGGCACGCGGGACGAAAAGAACGAGGCGGACACCGCATACGACCTGTGGGAAGGCGAGGCGCTGAAGGTTCGCGCCCTGGCGGCCGAGGTCGCGCGCGTGCCCCGGCAGGTGCCCGTCGTGCTGGTAATGGCGCAATGCTTCAGCGGTGCTTTCGCCAACCTGCTCTTCCGGGGCGGCGACCCGAACGGCGCGTTGGTCGAGGGGAATGTCGCCGGCTTCTTTTCCGCGCGCAAAGACCGCGAGGCGGCCGGCTGCTCGTATGCCACGGAGCAGGCGGACTACCAGGACTTTTCCTCGTACTTCTTCGGGGCGCTGTGCGGCCACGACCGGTTCGGCGGCGTGGTCGAGGGGGCCGATTTCGACGGGGACGGCACCGTGACCCTGCACGAGGCGTTTTGCCATGCGCTCATCCACGATCCTTCCGCCGACACGCCGGTTTGTACGTCGGATGTGTTCCTGAAGCGTTTCGCGGGGCTGCCCGACGCCACGATCTACGGCACGCCCTACGCGGAAGCCTGGCAGGCTGCCACCCCCGCGCAGCGCGCCGTGCTCGACGCGCTCTCGGAGCGGCTCGGGCTCGCCGGGGAGGCGCGGGCGCTGGCGGTCTTCGACCGGCTGACCTTCGGCGATCCCATCGCCCGTCCGGCGCTCGTGCAAACCCAGGGCGAGGCGAAGGAAAAGCTCAACGCGGCGCGCCAAGCGGCGCTGGGCACGGTGCTGGAGCATTGGCCCGCGCTGCGGTGGGGCAGCGGGTCCCACGACTACCAGCAAGCGCTCGACGGCGCGACGGGCACGCTCGCCAAAGATCAGACGCTCCGCCGCACCCTGCTCGAAGCCGGAAAGGCCTACGAAGAGGCCGACGGCGCGGTGGAGAACGAGGAAGCCGCCTTGCAGCGTTTCGCCAGTCTGTACGAGCACATCGTGGAAGCCCGCCAACTGCGCGAGCACGGCAAGGAAGACGTAAAAGCCCCCTTCGAGCGCCTCTGGAAAGCCGAGCAAACCGGGCTGGCGACTGTGAGATAAGGTGGAAGGCAGAAGGTAGCAGGATGCAGGATGCAGGATGCAGGATGCAGAGCCACGCTGTTCCTGCTTGCCT
>CAXTVY010000058.1:0-19885 GCA_964247665.1 uncultured Chthoniobacterales bacterium
ATCATCTTGATCGTGGTGAACCTTCTCACTGCTATAATCGCGGTGCTGCCGGTCGTCTATTTTGCGACCGCAAACGGCCCCAAAACATTTGTTTCGCCGCACGGACCGTACATAGGAAAGATAGATACTGTTTCTGACCCCGTACGACTCCACTCTTTTATCACCCGCCAAGAAAATTACGTACAAACGTTAGAGCAAATCATCTCCAGCGGGATGGCCGCAGTACGCGGTATTTCTATTCTCCTCGTGGTTTTCGCCGGTTTAAACCTCGTGTTACTAACGTTGCCACTTCGACGGAACGGTGATGGAAATACACGGTCAACTTTAGTTTCGTAGCACCGCGCGGACGGGGGCGGCGTCGGCACCGACGATCCACAGCGGTAGGGCGATAAGTTCGTAGATACCGGGTGGCACGGCGGACAAGTCCAACGATTCGAGGATGTGGACGCCTGCCGCCGCGAGTGCGTGATGAATGGGCAATATCTGGCTGTCGATGGTGTCCACGGACGGAACGTCCAGCCCGAGCAGCCGCACGCCCTGTTCGCCCAGCCACGCGGGCACGTCGGGCGCGAGCGTCGGGATACGTGCGGGGAAGCGCGTGCCATCCGGCCACGCGCCGGTTTTCAGGAGCAGGCGCGGAATGCCCTCCAACGAACCCGACAGCGCAGCCGCCAACGCTTCGCGGCTGATCGTCCAGCCCGCGTGGCTCACATCGACTAACATCGCCGGGCCGATGTACAATGCCGGGTCGATGGCATCAATTCGCGCGCCGTCGGGCAGGAAGTGAAACGGGGCATCGGCGTGGGTGCCGTTGTGCGTGCCCATCGTCAGGGCGCCGACGTTGACCGACGCGCCCGCGTCCATGCGCCACGTCAGACGGTAATCAAACGCCGTGTCGCCCGGCCACGGCGCGAGCGCGGCGTGCAGCGGGCGGGTGATGTCGTAAAATTTCATGGCACCAGCGAGCGTTCCGCCGGATGTTTTTCATACGCCCGCGACGCCATGATCTCCACCAGCCGTTCGACGGCAACGTGGCAGTCCTCGAACGAATTGTACAGCGCCACCGGGGCAAGGCGCACGATGTCCGGCGGACGGTGATCCGTCACCACGCCCGCATCCCTGAGCGCCCGGCAGACGCGCGCCGCCTCGCGGTGCACCAGCGCGACGTGTCCGCCCCGCCGCCGGTCCTCGCGCGGGTTGGCGAAGCGGAACCCGTCCGCATTACCCATCGGCAGCCGGTCCTCGATCCGATCCATCAAGTACGCCGTGAGCCGCAGCGACTTCTCGCGCAACCGGGCCATTCCTGCCGCTGCGATGAGGTCCAGCGCGCCCTCCAGCGCGGCCAACCCAAGCACGGGCGGCGTGCCCACCTGCAAACCGCCCGCGCCGTGTGCCGGGGTCATTTCGCGGGCCATGTCGAACAGGCTGCCCTTATGTGCGCCCCACCATCCGGCCAACCCGGGCCGGAGTCCCGCATGACGCGGGTGCAGATACAGCCCACCGACCGCGCCGGGTCCGGCGTTAAGGTATTTGTAATGGCACCAGAACGCGAAATCCACGCCGTCCTCGCCCAGCGTATGCGGCACGGCACCGACCGAGTGCGACAGGTCGAACCCCACCCGCACGCCCGCCGCGTGCGCCCGCGCCGTCAACGCCCGCAGGTCCAGCAGTTGCCCGGTCGTGTACACCACGGCGGGCAGCACCGCCAGTTGCAGCGCGGGATCGGCTGACAGCGCATCCGCCAGCGCCGCGTGGTCGATCAGGCCGTCCGCACCGGCCGGAAAAAGGGTCAAGTGTGCCGCGGGGTCCAATCCGCGCAGGCGCAGGTGGCTCGTGATGGCGTACAGGTCGCTCGGAAACTCCCCGGCGAAGGCCAGGATTTTCGTGCGCGGCCCGTGTCCACGCGGATCATAAACGGTGGCCAGTAACTGATGCAGGTTGACCGTCGTGGAGTTCGTCACCGCGACCTCGCCCGGCTCCGCGCCGACCAGCGCCGCCACGCGGTCCGCCAGCGATTCGGCCAGCATGAACCACGGCGGCTGGCCGTCGAGCCAACCGCCGATGGCGAGCGTTTTCCATTCCTCCAGCACGCGCCGCACGCTCGCTTCCGCGTCCTTCGAGAGCAGGCCGAGCGAATTGCCGTCGAGATACACCGGCGCGCCCGGCGGCAGGTAAAACCGAGCGCGAAACGGCGCGAGCGCATCATCCGCGTCGAGCTGGCGGGCGGCGGAGAGACTCATCTCAAGGTTTGCCGAAGTGCCGCGCGAAGAAATCGCGCGTGGTCCGTGCCTGCGCCGGACCGTAGGGGACGTGGCCGCCGCCGGGCACGAGGTCCAGCGTCGCCTCGACGCCCTTCGCCCGCAACGCCGCCTGGAGCCGTTGCGCGTGGGCGGGGGTGACCAGCGTATCCTTGTCGCCTTGAATGATGAGGAAGGGCGGATCCCCCGCCTTGACGTACAACGAAGGGTCAGCCTGCCGCACGAGCGCGGGCTTTTCCGACGCGGTGCCGCCGAGTTCGCCGAACACGGACAACTTACCGATGATGGAAGTCGTCGGGATGTTCAGGTCGACCGGCCCGGACACGTCGCAGACCGCCTGCACGCGGGCGGAGGTTTTCGGGTTGCCCATCCCGGGGTCTTCCAGGGCCGCCACGCCGTCCGTCGTGCCCAGCAACGCCGCAAGGTGGCCCCCCGCCGAGAAACCCAGCACGCCGATCCGGTTGGGGTCGAGGCCCAAGCGGTCCGCGTTCGCGCGCAGCCAGCGCACAGCGGCCTTGCAGTCGATGATCTGCGTGGGAAAAATGCCCTCGTTACTCAGGCGGTAATTGACGCTGGCCACCACGTAACCCTCATCGCTGACGAGATTCCGGCGCTCGTTCCGAATCAACTCATCCTCGCTGCTCCGGGGCCGCGCCGAGGAATCGGGGACCACCCCAACGAGCTTTTCAACGTCCGACTTGTCACCCACTCGCCAGCCGCCGCCGTGCAGGAACACGATGACCGGCCTCGGCCGGGTGCCGCCGCCAAGGATGTCGAGGCGGGGCAGGTAGAGGTCCAGAAGCAGGTTGTGCCCGCCGACCTGAGCGTAGGCTTCGGTAATCTTTGCGCTGAACGCGCCGTTCGTCATTGTCCGCAGTCCCACTTCGTCAGGCCGGTTCCACTGCGGCGGAGCCGGCGGCGCGCCAGGCTGAGGGCCGTGCGCGCAGGCGGCGAGCGCGGCTGACACCAACAAGGGCAACACACGGCGAGCGTGGCGAACGGAGGAGGGAAAGCAGGGCATCATCGACGGACCGGGTTAACCTCCCTAATACGCGCGGGGGCGGCGGGTGGCCGCATCACGCCGCAACTCCACCTGCTCCCGCCCGCTAGTCGAGCACCTGCTGGGACGGATGCACCGACGGTGCGCCGTGATGCAGCCGGTCCAGCCGTGCGAGCACGTCGGCGTTGAGCCGGTCGATTTTCTGGTGGAGTTCGGCCACCTCCAGTTCGGCGCGCAGGTTCACGTTGTACTCGATGTCCGAGCGCACGCGGTCTTTGGCGCTCTGGCGGTTCTGGCTGAGCAGCACGAACACGGACAGGAAAATCGCCTCCAGCGACACGCACATCGTCAGGAAATTGAACGGATACGGGTCGAACCGCTGCTTCTCCGGCAAGAGCGTGTTCCAACCGATCCACACGGCGAAAAGGATCATGTGCAGCACCAGGAACGGGATGCTGCCGCTGAATTCCGCGATCCAGTCGGCCACTTTTTGCACGACGGTGCGGGTGTCCGCCATTTCCTCGTTGACGTTGCGCGTGGCGGTGTGGCGCAACAACTCGGAGGTGATGCGCAGGCGCTTGCCCAGCGCGGTAAGCAGGTCCACGGCGGCATGGGGGTGCTTGCCCAGGAACATCACCAGGTCCTCGCGGTCCATGAGCAGCGCGTCCATGGGCTCGGTGACGAGCACGGTGGCGCTGCGGCTGCCGCCGTCGAGGAAGGTGAGTTCCCCGAAGAAGTCGCCGCGCGTGCAGGTTTCCAGCACGATCTTCTCGCCCGTGTCGTTGTGGAAGGAGAGTTCGGCCGTGCCCGAGCGGACGACGTACATGCTGTCGCCCGGCTCGCCGTAGTTGAAGACGATGTGCCCGGCCGGGAAGTGAACCACGTCGAGGTGCGCGGCCAGGGCGGCGCGCTCCTGGTCGTCAAGGAGTTGGAAGAGCGGAACTTCGGCGAGCAGGAGGGCGTCGGCAGACATGGGAAAGCAGAAGGCAGAAGGCAGAAGGCAGAAGGCCAGCACGCTGAACAGCGCGGTTCTAGCGGGAAGTGGGCTGGGTTGTCACGCCAATTGCACGGCGGTGGCTGGTAGCGGGTTCCCTTTCTAATTACCTCATCCTGAGCAGAGCGTCACGGAGTCAAAGGGTGACAGACTGCTTAGGAGTACGCTCCTTGGCTGGCTACCTGCATCCCGCATCCTGTATCTGCATCCTTCTGCCTTCTGCCTTCTGCCTTTCGCCTTGGAATCCGCCCTGTTCGCGCTTACGTATCCTGCCTTGCCTATGCCCGTCTCCCGCGCCAGCACCGACGTGCCCCCGCCCACCGCTCACACCCCCCGGCCCGCTGCCAGCAGCAGCGGGCGGCCCGCGTGGCAGCGCCAGCCGCTTTTCCGCCTCTTCGCGTCGGTCAAGCTCGCCGTCGTGCTGCTGATCGTGCTCATCGCCGCCAGCATCGCCGGGACACTCTACGAAACCACCTTCGACGCCAAGGTCGCCCGCGCCTACATCTACAATGCCTGGTGGTTCAACGGCTGGCTGACCCTCGTGTGCCTGAACCTCGCCGCCGCCGCGTTCTCGCGCTGGCCCTGGAAACGCCATCACACGGGCTTCCTCATTACCCACCTGGGTATCATCACGCTGCTCGTTGGCGCGATGATCGGCCGCCGCTGGGGCATCGAGGGGACGATGACCCTCTTCAAGGGTCAGCCGCCCAGCAACCAGCTCATGGTCGATCAGCGCGTGCTGCGGCTCCAGGAAGGCACGGCGGGCGAGATCCGGCAGTATCCGGTGGAGATCATCGGCCGCCGCCCCACCCCGGCAAAGCCCTGGACGCTCGGCCAGACCGCCAGCGGCTGGGACATCCGGCTCGTGGACTACGCGCCTGCGCTCGACGCTCTTTTCGAGCCCAAGGCCGCGCCCTCCGGCGTGGGCGGACAGCCCGCGTTGCGCGTGAGACTGACTTCCCGGCGGCTCAATCAGTCGATGGAACAGTGGATTCTCGCCGGGGACGCCGACCACGGCGCGATTGATCTCGGGCTCGCCACCGTGCAGGCCCGCGCGGGCGTCGCACCGGAGCTTGCTACTGCCTCCGCCGCCCCGGCCAGCGCCGCGTCGGCTCCCGCCCCGACGCTCGCGGGCGACACCGTGGAGGAGCGCATCGTCGCTTTCGCCAACCGGGCCGACGCGCAGATCGGCGGCGGGTCCACGGGCAGCACGCCCACCGGGGCCAAGGTGCGGCTGACCGTCGATCCGGCCACGGGCAAGAAAGAAGTGTTCGTCGATTGGCGCGGCGCGACGTGGAGCTTCGACGCCGACCGCGACCGGGGCCAGGAACAGGACCTCAGCGGATCGGGCCTGAGCGCCGTGGTCGAGAACTATTGGCCCGATTTCGTCATGCGCGGCGGCCAGCCCGCCAGCGCCAGCGGCCAGCCGAACAATCCCGCCGTGATGGTGCGCCTGCATGGCAAACTGCCCGCCGCTTCGGACGCAGGTGCCGACGCCGCAGCCTTCGGCGGCCCGGGGCCGAAAACTCCCGTCCCGCCGGCGGGTAAGCAAGGTCTCGGCGTGCCCGGCATCGGCTCGGCGGCGGATAACCAGGCGCTCGTGTATTGCGACGAGCGCGGCGGCCTGACATACACGCTCAAGTCCAGCGCGCTGCCCGCGCCCCTGCGCGGCACGCTGCTCCCCGGGCAGGCGGTCAACACCGGTTGGGCGGACTGGCAGTTGGCGGTCGAGCAAACCTTACTGGCGGCGTTCGCGCAGACGCATTTCGCGCCTTCCAAAGTGCCCGGGGCGACCACGGACGACAAGAGTGCCACCTCGGGCGACCCGGGCGTGGTCAACGGCGGCGGCCCGGCCGCGGGCCCCGCGCAAGGCAGCCCGGTGGAGGGGCTGCGCGTGCGGCTGTCCAAGGGCGGCGAGAACCGCGAGGAATGGGTGCCGACGGGTTGGGCGATCACGCTGCCGACCTCGCCGCAGCCCACGCGGCTGGCATACGATTTCCAGATCGAACCGCTGCCCATCGGCCTGCAACTGGAGGGTTTCGAGGTGACGTTCAACGAGGGCACGGACAATCCCGCGAATTTCAAGAGCAACCTGAAGGTGACCGACGTGGAAGGCGCGACGGGCGCGGGCAGTTGTTCCATGAACCACCCCTTCAACTTTCCCGGTCACTGGTGGAACACGTTCAGCGGCCTGACGTTCAAGATGTCGCAGGCGTCGTGGAACCCGGAGGACCTCAACCAGAGCGTGGTGCAGATTTTGCGTGATCCGGGTTGGCTGTTGAAGTGGATCGGCTCGCTGCTGGTGTGCGTGGGCATCTTCACGATGTTCTACCTGCGCCCGGTACGCTCGACGCCCGCGCGGCCCTCGCGCCCGGCGTGACCCTCGCATGTACACCCCGGCGTACCCGCTCGAAACCGCGCGCCTGGTCATCCGTCCGGTGACGGACGCCGACCTGGAAGACCTGTTCGCCTACCACCAACTGCCGCCCGTCGTCGCCTACCTGCCCTGGACCGTGCAGACGCGCGAGGGGGTACGCGAGGTGATCGAGAAGCGCAAGACCACGGTGTACCTGGACAAGGAAGGCGACACCCTGGCGTTGGGCGTGGCGCTCAGGGAAACGAACCGGCTCATCGGCGAGGTGTTCCTGTTCTGGCGCAGCGAGCCGAACCAGCAAGGGGAGCTGGGTTTCGTGTTCCACCCGGATTTCCACGGGCGGGGCTACGCACGGGAAGCGGCGGAGCGGATGCTGGCCGTCGGATTCGCGGACATGGGCTGGCACCGGATTTTCGGCGGGTGCGACTCGCGCAACACCGCGTCCGCGCGATTGCTGGAGCGCCTCGGGATGCGCCGGGAAGCGCACTTCATCGGCAACCAGCTCTTCAAGGGCGAGTGGAACGAGCAACTCATCTACGCGCTGCTGCGCGACGAATGGCTGGCGCACCAGGCCACCTCGGCCGTCCCGTTTTCCTGCTCGACCCAGCCCGGCGCGCCGTAGAGCCCGAAGCGGTTCTCCAGCTTGACGAAGACGCGCCGCGCTGCCGGATCAAGGCACGCGGGCGGCACCCGCCATTCGGCCCCACGTTGGCGGGGACCGACCGGCAGGCAGACGTGGCGCAGCGCACCCGCCGCCGATTCCGTCAGCAGATGCAGCTTGAGCGCGCCGAATAGCTGGCTCGGCACGTTCACGTTCAGCGCCAGCCGCAGCCCCCCCGCGTCCCAGCCGAGGCACCGCACGGCGTTGCCCGCGTCCGCGCGATGGATCGTCCGCTGGTCCAGGAAGGGTTCTTCCGCCCGGGCGTGGGCCAGGAAACGGCGGCGGCTGAGCAACACCTGCGAACGGTGGCAGAGGATGGCGCGCCGCTTGGCCTCCAGTTCACCGGCGTCGAGCGCCAGCCCGGCCAGCCGCGCGCCAGCCGGTCGCGGATTGCCGTGGACCACGTAGGACAGCACGGCGGAGAACCCCAGCCCACCCGCCCCGGCCAGCCGCCGCAGGGCGATGCCCACGGCCACGCCGACGGCGCTGTGGTCGGGGTGGCGGTCGCCCGGCGAGGGCACCACCAGATGACTCGGCTGCCACGCAGCCAAGGCCTCGCCCAGGTCCGTCACGAGGGCGTCGCCATCCTGAAGCAGCAGGCGGGTCAGCCCCTGGTCGGGCAGCGCCCGGAACTCGGCGCTTTCCGGGCCATGCCCCAGGGTCGCCAGAGCCGCCAGGGCCTCCGCGCGCCGCAACGCTCCCCAGCGCCGGCGTTCGTCCGCCCCGGACACCCGCCAGCGCCGCTCGATCACCCGCTGGGGCCAGGGATTGTTGTCGCCGTCCGTCAGGAAGATGACCCGGGTCGCCACCCCCACCCGCGCGGCCCGCTGGAGCAGCCCGCCGGTGGCCAGGGACTCGTCATCGGGGTGGGGCGCCAGGATCAACAGGCGGTCGTCCCGGTGGAAGGGGGGTAGTGGCTCCATGGAACGCAGCCAGCGAATCGGAAAGAGCCACCGGAAGGAAGCCTTTTTCCCAGGCGTTCGCCCAGAACACGCACCGCGGGCCGCCCGCCGGCGCGTCCACCTCGTGCGAGCCCGCCGCCAGCCAGCGCCCACCGTGGCCGGGTAGTGGCTGACCGTCCACCCGCACGGCGGTGGCGGGTTCTCCCGCCGCGTCCAGTACCACGTAGCGGGCCGGAACCGCGATTGCGACCGTGCCCCGCCCGCCCGGGGCCACCGCTTTGCCCAGGACCGAGAAGCGGCCCAGTTCCACCGGTTCCACCCGGTCATGCCCCGCCGAAAGGCGGCCGATGACCAGGTAGTTCGCGTCCACGAAGGCCCGCGCCCGCGCGGGCAGGTACTTCGCGCGCACCACCGCCGTTCTCGTGGCGATCAACCGCTCCGGGATGTCGTCCGCGATCAGGCCCCGGCGCATCCGCTCCTGCGTGATGTTTTCGAGCGCAAAGTAAAACGGGCGGCGGCGAAAAATCGTCTCGCCTTTGTCGTCCATGACCGGGTCCCCGGGCGCGGTCAGGCAAAAGACCGTGCCCAGCAGTTCGCTCTGGCGGCTGGTGTGGTTGATCCAGGGGCCGTGGATGTGGAAGACCACCGTGATCTCCACGGCGACCAGCGCGGCCACCAGCAGCGCCCCGGGCAATGGCCGGGCGGACGCGCGCAGGAAGCCCCCGCCCGGCAGGGCGAAGCAGGACGCCACGATCAACAGCGCCAGCGGCGGGGTGGCGGGCAGGAAATCCTGCATCGTCACCAGCGGCCAGAAGCTCACCAGCAACAACGGATAGGCGCAGGCTGTCAGCAGGAAAACGATCCGCTGCACCCGCCACGGATCGTCCGTCCGGCCGGGCCGCGCCAGCAGGGCGCGCGCGCCGAAAAATAGCCCCGGCAGGCAGAGCGGGAAAAGCCACGCCCGCCAGCGCATCCAGCCCTGATCCTGCGCCAATCCCGGCAGGAGATTGTGGAAAATCAGGCAGTAGCTCATCGGCTGCCAGGCCCCGTGCAAGGCGAAGAACGCCGCGAACGCCCCCGGTGCCAGCACCAGCCCGAGCCCCGCCGCCGCCGCCTTGCCGGGCCAACCGGCGGGCAGCACCGTGGCCCGCTGCCGCCCACCGGCGGCCAGCGCCAGCCCGGCCGCCAGCCCCAGCGTCGCCGCGAGGAGGCTGGTCTTCATCGACGTGGCGAAAGCCAGGCCGAAGACCACCCCGAAAAAGAACAGCCGCCGCGCCGTGGCGGGACCGGTCAGCAGCACGGCCAGCGCCAACACCCAGAGCGCAGCCCAGAGGATGTCCGGGCGGAACTCGCTGGACGTGTAGAAGAACATGGGCCCGCAGCCCGTGGCGACCGCCGCCCACCGGCCCGCACGGCGGTGGAAGAGGCGTGCCCCGAGATAGTACACGCCCCCGAGGCACAGGGCACCGGCCGGGAGCACGGCCAGGCGCATCCACGGGACGATGTCGATCCGCTCACCCAGGGCGCGGAGCACGGGTGCGCACAGCCAGGCGAAAAGCGGCGAATGATTGTCAAAGAAATCCCGGTAGGGCAACTGCCCCTGTGTCCAGCCCCAGACGACGTGCAGGTGTTGCGGTTCGTCGCTGTCCAGGCGGAAGGTAAAGGCGTAAACCGCGTGCAGGACTGCCAACCCGCCCAGGAGCAGCCATGCCACCACGGTCTCCGTCCGCCGAACGAGCGAGGAATCCGGCCTGGGAGGAAGGGAGGACAAGGCGAACGTCTACGAAAACAGAAAAACTGTTTCAACCACCGGGATTGCTCCGTCGTGGCGGGCATCCCACAACCCGCAGCGTATTACCCACCTCAGGGCTTGAACTTCCCCCAATACGCTTCCGGGTCGGTGATGACGGGCGCGAGTTCCTTGACCGTATCCGGGCTGACCTTCACGCCGTCGGCGATCTTCGCACCAAAGATGTACGGCCGCCCGGTCACGTCGCTGCCGCCGGAGTTATAGGCCGTCGTCTCAGGGCGGATGAGCTTGCGGATGTCCTTCCAGGTAAAGGGAGCATCCGGGCCGAGGTTGTTCTTGCTCGCGTAGTCGTTGATGGCCTGCTGGATGGTCTGGAGCCCGTCGAGGATGAAGTCCGCCTTGGCCTTGAGTTCGGTGCGATCAGCGAGTTCCTTGGAGACGGGCGTGATCGTGGTCAGGTTGGCGACGTTGACCCAACTGTCGCCACCGTGAGTCTGCACGTGGACCCAGCCGGTTTCCGGGGAAAGCTCGACGATCTTGGCGAGGTCTTCGTCGTTGCCGTCAAAGCTGTACATGCCATCCACCTTCAGGAAGGGCGGCAGCTTGCTGCCCCCGCCGTCGGTTGAGCGGCGATGCGGCGGCGGCGGGCCGCCGGGCTCCTGCGCGGAAGCAAGGGTCGGCGTGGCGAGGAGGACGGCGGCCAGCAGCGGTAGGGACGCGGAGAAGCGAGGGAGGTTCATGGCAACGGTGCGGACAGCAACCCTGCAATGAAAGCGCGCTTTCCGGCGGGCGCAACGGCTTTCGCACGGGCATCCGTCCGGGCACACGGCACTCCAACGCAGAAACGCAGGGCATCCAAAGGCCGGCGGAGAAGCAGCGGCGGAGGAAGATGGCCGGTGAAGAAAATGTCACCGTGCCCGCCGTGGGCAGGAGGCTACCGGCAAGCATCGCAAATCGTCGTTTAATCATGGTTTCCCTTATGAAATGACCGGGGTTTATCTGGCACTTACCAGTGGTCCGTGTCATACATGGGGCTTTCATGGAGCCCAAACCACTACGGATTTTGGTCGTCGACGACCATGCGGACAGCCGCAAATTCCTGGGCATGTACCTGGAGATGATCGGTCATTGTCCCGAGTTTGCCGTGGATGTTGGTTCCGCTCTTGTCCAGGCGCGCCGCCAGCCTTTCGACGTGCTGCTCACCGACATCGGTCTGCCCGGCAGAAATGGCTGGGACCTTCTGCGATTATTGGATGAGCAAGGCCACCGCCCGCCTTTGGCGATCTCGATGAGTGCCTTCAACAGTGGGCACGAGGTCCGGTTGAGCAAAGCGGCCCGGTGCTTTGCGCACCTGCCAAAGCCATTCCTGCTGGCAGAACTGGAAACGGCGCTTTGCCAGGGAACTCAGCACATTGTCGGGCAGAGGCTGGATACTCAGCACGGCAATGTTGCCCATCGCTGCGACGCCGACCGGATTCCTTCTGCCGTCGGAGGTTAGCTAGGTGTGCTTGTCCCTGGCCTCCTGCCTGTGTTCCCTTGCGTCCCTGCGTGGGAGGGCTGCTCCCTCTGTTTAAAGGCCCGCCACCGGCTCAAGCCTCGCGCCGCAGCAGCAACCGCAAACTGTTGAGCACCACGACCACCGTGCTGCCCTCGTGCGCCGCCACGCCCAGCGCCAGCGGCACCACGCCAAACAGGCTCGCACCCACCATCAACACCACCGTGCCCAACGCCACGGCAAGGTTCTGGCGGATGATGCGCTCCGTGCGGCGGCTCAACTCGTAGGCCACGAAGAAATTCTCTAGCCGGTCGTTCATCAGGATGACCGCCGCCTGCTCCAGCGCCGCGTCCGAGCCCCGCGCACCCATCGCCACGCTCACGTCAGCCGCCGCGAGGCTCGGGGCGTCGTTGACGCCGTCGCCGATCATCGCCACGCGCCGCTTTCCGTTGCGCTTGAGAAACTGCACCGCCGCCAGCTTCTCGCCCGGCAGCAGCCCCGCGCGCACCTCCACGATGCCCAGTTCCCGCGCCAAAGGTTCGGCGGCCTCGCGCCGGTCACCGGTCAGCATGACCGTTTCCACGCCCGCCGCGCGCAACCGTTCCATCGTGCCGATGGCCTCGGGCCGCAGTTCGTCGCGGAACACCAGCCGCCCGGCCAGCCCCGGCCCGCCCACGAACACCTGCGCCGCCGCGTCGTCGTCCGGGACCGCCGCCAACGTGCCTCCGGGCACCAGCGCGCCCACCAGTCCGCGTCGTCCCAGCGCGTGTTCCCGGTGGCCGAACTCCGCCCGCAAACCCTCGCCCGGTACGGACACGAAATTCTCCGGCTCGCGCAATGGCAGGTTCGCCTCCTGACCCATGCGCTTGATCGCGCGCGAGAGCGGATGATCCGAGAACCGCGCCAGGTTGTACGCCACGCCGCGCAACGCCGCCTCGTCGCCCCGGTACACGTCCACGCGCACCAGCGAGAGTTCCCCGGCCGTCAGCGTACCCGTCTTGTCCAGCGCCACGACCTGCACACCCGCCAGCGCCTCCAGCGCCGCGCCGCCGCGAAACAGGACTCCCCGCCGCGCCCCCCACGCGATGGCCGAAAGGATCGCCGACGGGATGCTCAACACCAGCGCGCACGGCGACGCCACGACCAGAAGCGTCATCGCGCGGTAGAACGCGCTCCGCAACCCGCTGCCCGCCGGGGCCACGAACGCGGGCAGCCCGCACCCGAGCCACCACACGAAGAACATCGCCCCGCACAGCGCCAGCACGCCGTAGGTGTAGTGCGTGCCGAACTTGTCTGTAAACCGCTGGGCCGGGGCGCGCATCGTCTGCGCGTTCTCGATCAGATCGATGATTTTCTGGAGCGCGCTCTCATCCGCCGGGCGCAGCACGCGGCCTTCCAGCAATCCCTGGAGGTTCATCGTGCCTGCCAGCAAGTCGTCTCCCAGGCCCTTGGGCACCGGCCGGGCTTCACCGGTGAGGTTAGATTCGTCGCACGCGCTCTCGCCCCGGGTCACGCGCAGATCGACCGGCACCTGCCGCCCGCCGGTCACGCGCACGGTCATGCCGGGGCGCAGGTCTGCCACGGGCAGCTCGCTCTCGCGCCCCTCGGCGTCGAGCACGGTGGCCGTCTTGGGTGCACCGTCCAACAGCGCGCCGATCTCGCGTTGGGTGCGGTCCTCGGCGAAGTGCTCCATCGCCCCGGACGCGCTGAACAGGAAGAGCAGCAGCGCCCCCTCGTGCCATGCGCCGATGGCCGCCGCACCGATGGCCACCGAGAGCATCAGGAAGTGCACGTCCATCTCCCCGGCGCGCAGCTTGCCCCAGGTTTCCTCCGCCGCCTCCCACGCGCCGAGCGCATAAGCCGCCAGCCAGCACGCCAGGATCGCCCCCGGCGGCGCGGCGAGCCGTTCCTCCAACAGCCCCGCCGCTCCGGCCAGCAGGCAGCCCGCCGCCTGGAGGGCCAGGGTCTTCCACTCGTCCGGTGCGTGGTCGTGCCCATGGCCGTGGTCATGCCCGTGGTCGTCGTGGTCGTCGTGCCCATGCGCATGTGCCGCCTTGTCGATCCGCAGGGCTGGCGCATGTTGCACGAACTTGGGCCAGCGCACGTCCTGCCAGCGCCAGAAGCGGATGGCGGTCGAGCACGTCTGCTTTTCGATCAGCGTGTGGCCCATGACGGTCTTGACCACGACGCGCCCTTTGCTGCCCGCCGCGCGCGTGTCGATGGCCGCGCCGCACTCCGCGCAATTGCCGCTGGCGTCAGCCATGGCGCAACGCGATCCGGCGCGCTGGTGCTCCATGGCATCGGCCACGCGCCGGGCCAGCCGCTGGCCCGGGTCGTCACCCAGCGTGGCCATGGCCAGCTTGCGCGACTTGCCCTCGAACGCCACCGCCTCCAGCCGCGGCTCCTCCGAGAGCACCCGCGCGACGTTGCGCACCGCGCATTCGCCGTCGTGGCCGTGGCCACCCGGGGCGGGCGCGGACGCGTCGGAAGATTTCATGAAAAAAGGCCGCCGCGCGCGGGGCCACCGGAGCCTAGAGCCGGGGGTGCGGGCAGATGCGAATATCATATATAATGGCTCAAGGCTCAACTGGAAACGTCATTGCTGATGCTGGGCGTGGCCAGCTTTTCGGCCCGGGACCACTCAGGCAGGGGCCGAGGCCAGCGGCCAATGGTTATTTGTTACCAACTTGTTGCTTGTGGGCTGCTGCCCCTGCTTTCGGGGAGCTTTCCGGGCAGTCCGCCGCCCGGCGGGATGCCGCCGTCTGGCAAGGCACCATGAGCACCCGCCTGTGACCACGGCCACCCCGGGAAAAGACGGTCCCGTCGAAACCTTCGAGTTGGTGCCGCTGGCAGGCGGGGTTTACAGCCTGCGCTCGCTGGCCAACGGCCAGACGTTTCACCCGGTCATCGGCCCGGCGGCGGAGGCGCGCGCCGTGCATGTCACCGGGACGCGGCTGATCGAGCGGGCCGCCGCGCAGGAACCCGGCGAGCCGTTCGTGGTGTGGGACGTGGGCCTCGGAGCCGCCGCCAACGCGTTGACGGCCATCGACGCGCTCTGGGACCACCCGCCTTCCGCCGGGATGGAACTGCACAGCTTCGACCACACCCTCGGCCCGCTGGAATTTGCGCTGGCGCACGCGGACGCCCTCGGCTATCCGCGCGGCCATGAACCTGCGCTGGAAACTTTGCGCGACAATGGCTGCTGCGAGCTACCCGTGGGTTCCTGGCACCTGCACCTGGACAACTTCCCCGCCTTGGTGGCCAGCGACGCCACCCTCTCACCGCCACACGCGATTTTTTACGATCCATATTCCCCGGCGAGCAACGCCGCGATGTGGACGCTGGAGACGTTCGGCGCGCTGTTCCGCCGCCTGCGTCCAGACGTGCCCTGCCTGTTGACGACCTACACGCGCTCGACGGCGGTGCGCGTGACGCTCCTGCTGGCCGGGTTCCACGTCGGCATCGGCGGCGCGACCGGCGAGAAGGACGAGACGACCGTTGCCACGAACGTGCCCGGCCTGCTGACCGTCCCCCTGACCCACCACTGGCTGGAAAAGAAGGTGTATGCCTCGACGAACGCCGCACCGCTGCGGGCCGCGTCGGGGGAGTACACGCGCCACCCGATCAGCGAGGAAGATTACGTGCTGCTGCAAGCGCACGCGCAGTTCGCAGTTACCCCCTGATTTTTACGCCTAATCCCTTCCGGTTACTTCCACGATGCCCTGCCGCAGCGCCTCGACCATCCGCTCCAGTTCTTCCTGGGTCACGCAATACGGCGGCATGAGCACCAGCGTGTCCAAAATGGGCCGCGTCAGCAGCCCGTGTGCCCGCGCCGCCGCGCACACCCGCGCGCCGGTCTGCGCCTCCCACGGAAAGCGCCTCCTGCCTTCTGCCTTCTGCCTTTCCCCCAGTTCCACGCCCGCGATGAACCCGCACTGCCGGATTTCCCCGACGCACGGCAGCGGCCTCAGCCGTTCTTCCAGCAATGCCGCCAGCCAGCCGATTCGTTCTTCAACCCTCGCCAGGGTTTCCTCCTCCCGGAACAGCGCCAGGCTGGCCCGCGCCGCCGCGCAGCCCAGCGCGTTCGCCGTGTAGCTGTGGCCGTAGAAGAACGTCCGGCGCTCCCGGTATTCGCCCAGGAACGCCTCGTAGACACGCGCCGTCGTCAGCGTCGCCGCGAGCGGCAAATACCCGCCCGTCAGCCCCTTGGCCAGGCACAGGAAATCCGGGAAGACGCCCTCCTGCTCGCACGCGAACATCGTCCCCGTGCGGCCAAACCCGGTCATCACTTCGTCGGCGATGAGCAGCACGCCGCGCCGGTCGCACCACGCGCGCAATTTTTGCAGCGTCCCGGCGGGCCACAGCCGCATCCCCGCCGCGCCCTGGATCAGCGGCTCGATCACGGCGGCGGCAATCGTCGCACTGTCTTCTTCCAGCATGCCGTCCAACGCCTCGACGCCGCCCACGCGCACCACGTCGCCACCCGCCGGGTCGCCCGCGGTGGCGAGCCGCTGGTGAAACAGCGGGATGCCCCCCAGGCTGGCCGCGCCGAACGTGTCGCCGTGGTAGGCGTGATCGAACGACAGGAACCGCCGCCGCTCCGGCTGCCCCGCGAGCTGCCAGAACTGCCGCGCCATGCGCATCGCCGCCTCGATGGCCGTCGAGCCGTCGTCCGAATAGAACACGCGCGCGAACGTCCCCGCTGGAAACAGCGCCAGCAGTTCCTCGCCCAGTGCGATGGCCCCCGGATGGGTCAAACCCAAAAATGAGCAGTGCGCGAACCGCTCCAACTGCGCCGTCACGGCCGCGTTGATCCGCGGGTGGTTGTGCCCGTGCAGGTTGGTCCAGATCGACGAGTTGCCGTCGAGGTATTCGCGTCCCCGGCTGTCCGTCAGCGTGGCCCCCTGGGCCGACACGATGACCACGGGTTCGTGGTCCGGCGCGCACCAGTCCCTCCCCTGGGTAAACGGGTGCCACTGGTGGGTCTTGTCGCCGTCGATCCAGGCGCGGGTCGTAGAATCCGTGTTCATCGTGGGAGGTACGTCGATGATTTTAGCCGCAAAAAGCGCAGAAGGCGCAAAAAGGAGCAGCCAGCGAAGCACGGGGCCTTCTCTCTTCCCCTTTTGCGTTTTTTGCGCCTTTTGTGGCTAATCCTTTTCCGGGTTCAGGCGCTCTGCGACTCGGCGATCAGCCGGTCCACGGATTGCACGTCCTCGAAGGAGGCGCGGCGGCGCTGGTACTTGCGGAAGATCAGGTCGCGCAACGCGGCGAGGTCTTCGGCGCTGGGTTTGTCGTGGTACGTCCACGCGGGCTCATCCTTGAGCTTGCTCTGGAGCCTCCACTCCTTGGCGAACTTCGTGGCGCGCACCTCGCGTTTCCCGCCCTCGGGCGTCGTCTCGCGCCAGGTGTGTTCGTTGGGCATGGCCTCAACATAGCGGCTTCCCCGCGGAACCTGCAAGCGATGGCCGCCGGATTACCAGGGCGGACGCGCCTTGGTCTGGTTACAAGCCGCCAAAGCCTGCTACCGTCAACGATCCGGCCCGCGCCCGGCGCCTACCATGAAACTTCCCCTGCTTTGCGCGCTGGCGCTTTCCCTGTCCATCCTTCCCGCCGTTTCCCGGGCCCAGACGGGCCCGGACGACGACTGCCGCGCCCGCGCCGCCGCCTACGTGGACAGCCACCTCGCGGGGAAGGACCCCGGCACGTCGCGGGCCCTGTTCTCCGCGGGCGACATCACCACCGGCACCGGCTGGACTCGCAACCCGAAACTCTGGTGCGCGGACCTCGATCTGACCTGCTTTTCTCCGTGGAACAGCCTCGAACACAACCTCCAGGCCGGCACGCTCATCACCCGGCGGCACATCCTCCTGGCCAACCATTTCTCGAACCAATGGACCGGCACTCCGCCGATGGTCCCCGGCATCACCACCATCGAGTTCGTCGGCCGGGACAACGTGATCCAAACCCGCACGATCACCCGCCTGACCGAGGTAAAAGGCACGGACGTGCTCATCGGCACGCTGAACAAGGACCTGCCCGACACCGTCACCCCGGCGCAGCTTTTCCCGGCCGACCAGGGGCGGGCCGTCCCGCCGGGGACGCCGGTGATCTACACGGGCCAGGACAAGCTGGCGCTGGTGGGTGAGTGCGCCATGGGCGCGGGACCTGTTTTCGTCCTCCGGCCCGCCGCCGCGCCCGGCCGGGCGGCGTGGACGAACGGCGGCCTCGCCCGGGTCGGCGACAGCGGTTCGCCGGTTTTCCTGCCCTACAAGGGCCGCGCCGTGCTGCTCTGCCACTTCCACTTTCCCAGCGGCGGCCCGAATACCGGGTATTACACCGCCGCCATCAACGCCATCACCGGCCCGAACTATCCCGTGACCGAAGCGGCCATCGCTGCCCCGGACGCTCCCACCAGGCCCGACCGGGCAGGGGCGCGGCACTAGCGCACCACTCAATCTGTAAGGCGGGCGCTCCGCCTGCCAAGTGACGGCGTGTCTCCTTGGCAGGCGGAGCGCCCGCCCTACAACCAGAAAAGCGGCTGACTTTAGCAAGCACTGCGCCAGGTGGAGCGCACCGGTCGGCCGTTGCTTGCTTCCCCCATCCGCCCCGCCGAAACTCTCCTTCCCGCCCCATGTCCAGCCTGCTGAAAATCACCGCCTATTTCCTCGGCACGCTGCTCCTGGGCGCGCTGCTGGCCCCGCCGCTGTTCTGGGGTGGGCACGCGCTGGGCGGGCAGGTCCCCACGTTGTGCTGGCTCGCGGAAACCGATTTCCAACGCTACTTCGACCGCGCGATGTTCCTGGCCGCGCTGGGGCTGCTCTGGCCCGCCGTGCGCGCGCTGCACGTCGGCGGTCGGCGCGACCTCGGGCTGCGCCCCGACCCCCGGCCGGGCTGGCACGCGGCGCTCGGGCTGGTGCTCGCGGCCGGGTTGCTGTGGGCGCTAGGCCTCGTGCTGTGGCAGGCGGGGGTGTACGCGCCCCGGCGGCATCCGACCGGCGGCAGCGTGGGGAGCATCGTGCTGAGCGCCGTCGTGGTCGCGCTGCTGGAGGAAGGGTTCTTCCGGGGCGCGCTCCAGGGGTTAGTAGGACGCACCGCCCGGCCCGCGACCGCACTGGTGTCCGTGGCGGCGTTGTTCGCGGTGCTGCACTTCCTCAAGCCGCCCGAGAACGCCCTCGCCCAGGGGACCGTGGACTGGCTGTCCGGCTTCGCGTTCCTGCCGAAATGTTTCTGGCAATGGGGTGACGCACAACTGGTGTTCGGCGGCTTCCTGACGCTGTTCGCCGTGGGTCTGGTGCTCGGGCTGGCTCGCCAATGGACGCACGCGCTGTGGCTGCCCGTGGGGCTGCACGCGGGCTGGGTGTTCGGCCTGAAGACGTTCAGCCGCGTGAGCAGGCACCCGGCCCCGGGCAATTTCCTGATCGGCGACGACCTCCTGCATGGTCTCTTGCCAGTGGTGGTCGTCGCGCTGACGGGCGTGCTCGCGTGGCTCGCGCTCCGGCGAGAGGAAAGAACAACTCTTCCCACCGGAGAAGGCTCCTTGTAAGATGGCGGCTCCCCCTCCTGGGCAACCCTGATTCCCCGATAGAATGAACCGCCGCAAGAAATTCCTTCCCTGGCTCTGGCTGACTTTGAGCAGCCCCTTGGTCCTACCGGCACGCGCGCAGGACCCCGCCAGAGGCGACGCTTTCCTCGACCGGCCGCTTCCCGCCAGCGTGAAGCAGGAAACCCGGACCTCGTCTTCGCCGGATGTCCCGGGACGAACGGTGACTTATCAAACCGTGGATGCCCCTTCCTTCTGGGGCGGCGTCGAGTTGCTCGGAACCATGAGCGGCAAGAAAGTGCGGCTGCCCGAGGGACTCGCCGAATGGCCGGAGGAGCGCACCGAAACGAACCACGGGTTTTCCTTCACCGTTCAGCCCAGCCAGCCGGTGCGCAAGACCTTCGAGCAGCTTTGCGAAAGCTTGGATTTGGTCTGGCGCTACGATGCCGGGCAGGACGTGATCGATCTCGACCCGGCTTGGCGGCGCGCCGATTCCCGTTCCGGCAGGGAGTTGGTCAACATCGTGGTTGGCACCCGTCCTGTGCGCGCGGAAGATATCCTAGCGGCGGCGGTGAAAAAAATTGAAGCAGGGGAACACGGAAATGACGCGGGGCAACATGGCCTCGCGCGGGATGATTGGCGGCTGGCCTTCGATGGACTGCTGAGCCGACCCGAGAACTTTCCCCTGGCGGGAAGCGTGCGCCTCTACCACGACCGGCACTGGAACGCGGGCGTGATGGATTTGCATCTCGTCGAGAACCTCTGCGCCGGGAGGATGGTTGATGCCGAGGAGCGGCAGCGGATCGTCGTGCTCAAGGAACAACCGCGCTGGCACAGCAAGAACGGCCCCGGGGACGTAGCCTATTACGTGTTCAATGGCGATGGCCGTTTTGTCGGCGGCGGTATTTACG
>CAXTVY010000059.1:0-19871 GCA_964247665.1 uncultured Chthoniobacterales bacterium
GACGGCGTGAAAACCTACATCCCGATGCCGCCGACCATGAGCCAGACGGAAGAACCGAGCCTCCTCGTCTTGCGGCGCGGCAAAGGGTTGTGGGGCGACGACAAGGTGATCGTCAACTACCGCGTCCAGCACAACCGCTACATCGTGGATTCCGTGCTCGACCGCGCCGTCATGGTGATCGGACGCGACGAGGTAAAACTCACCAAGAAAACGGTACCGATAGTCGCCAAGACGACGCGCACCACGACCACGACTTCCACGACCCACACCCGGAGCAACGCCCGTAATGGCAAATAACGATCCCAGCCTGAACCCGGACCCCGACCTGGCCCCGGAAAATTCGCCCGGCGTGTCCGGCGCGGGGCGCACCGGCACGCGGCGCATCAACAAGACGCCGATGGTGATCGTCTTCGCGCTCATGGTGCTTTACCTGGTGGTCGTCATCGGGGTCATGTATTCGCGCAGCCAGCGCCAGATCACGCAAAACACCGAGGCGCATACCAGTGCCGCCAAGCAGGCCGACAGCATCATTCCAAAGCAACTCGCTTGGGCACCTCCGCCCGTGGAACCCACGCCCGCGCCCCGGCCCTTGTCGGCGATGGCTGCCGTCCCGCCTCCGACGCTTGTCCAGCCGACACCCGATCCTCTCGACGCCGCCCGGATGCAGGCGCTGCAAACCGCGCTGAGCGCCAAACCCGCCGTCGAAGGAATCGCCTTGCCCAAAGCGGGCGGCACCCCGGCGCAGGAAAACGATCCGGAGGCAAGGAAGCTCGCGCTGCTGCAAGGCCTCCTCGCGCGGGACAAGGAAGGCAGCCCAACCGATTCGGGCACCGGAGCGTCCCGAGCTGACCTCACGGGCTTGAGCCAATTCGACGCTGCGGATGCGCACCGCTGGCAAACCAGCGCACGGATCGAAAATCCCACGAGGTTCATGCTCCGCACGGGCAGCGTCATTCCCGGCGTCCTCATTTCCGGCGTCAATTCGGAGTTGCCGGGCACGATCATCGCCCAGGTGTCCCAGAACGTGTACGACACCCCGACCGGCCAGTATCTGCTCGTGCCGCAGGGCAGCCGTTTGATCGGCGCTTACTCCTCGAACGTCGGTTACGGCCAGGACCGGGTGTTCATCGCTTGGCAGCGCATCATTTTTCCCGATGGTCGCGCTCTGGACGTGGGCTCGCAGCCGGGCACGGACGGGGGAGGGTACGCGGGCTTTTCCGACCAAGTGGACAACCACTACCTGCGCACGTTTGGCTCCGCGATCCTGCTTTCCGCCGTCGTTGGAGGAGTATCCTACAGTCAGCAGTTGGCGCAAAGCGTGCCGTCGGCTGGCAATAATCTGAATGCCTCCGCCTACAGCAACAATGGGCTGCAACAGAACCTGAGCCAGTCGCTCGGCAACGTATTTGGCAATGTCATCGCCCAGATGATCCAGAAGAACCTCAACGTCGCGCCCACCATCAAAATCCGGCCGGGTTACCGCTTCAACATTTTGGTCGTCAAAGATTTTGAGATGACCCCGTACCAGGACTTCCAGTACCGCCTGGCAAAGTGAATTCCACGCTGGTTTAGCCGCTAAACTCCAAAATGAAAAACAACCGCAGAACGAACTCTCTGGCCTTCGCCGCGCTCTTGGGTGCGGGCTGGCTCTCCCACGCCGGGCAGGCCCGGGCGCAGTACGTTGTCTCTGACCCGCTCAACACGGTGCAGGCCACAATCACCGCAGGCTCGCACGTGATGAGCTACGCCGAGCAGGTGACGCAATACGCCAAGCAGGTGCAGCAGTACGAGACCCAGATCCAGCAGTACCAGGCGCAACTCCAAAATTTGCAGACGCTCCCGCAGTACAAGTGGGCGGATGCCACCACGTCGCTCAACCAGTTGGTCGGTACGGTCAACGGTACCACCGGGGCCTACAACAGTTTCCTCGCGCAGTACCAGACGCAGGCGCAGTGGAACCAGCATCCGCCCACGGTGGCGGCTTACCGGCAGGCGACGGCGAACGGATCGGCCACGGAAATTGCCTCCTACGCGGCCACGGTGCAGAACTTGTCCGCCCAGAATGCGAACATGGCCCACGACGCTGCCGTGCTCAGCAGAATGACCTCCAGCGCCCAGGGTGCCTCGGGCGAATTACAGGCGTTGCAAGCCGGGATGCAGCTCGCCAGCGCGCAGGTGGCGCAGTTGCAGCAGTTGCGAGGGTTGCTCGTTCATCTCGCGGACGCGACTACTGCGCGCAACGCCAGTCTGGCAAACAAGGAGGCAGCCGAAGCGGCAGCGACCCAGCAAGGGATGCAGGGGAACCCCGGGGCCTACTCCGCCGCACCTCTGAACACGTCCATGCGCTGATCTCTTGGCGAAGACGATCTTCATGAAATCTCGAATCTTTTTCTTTGCGTGCGTTGTGAGCGTTTGTGCCACTGGCTTGTCCGGCTGTGACGATGCCGCCCAGAAGAAAGCGAAAGCCGAGCAGCAGGCCACCAAGAACGGAATGCAAACCAATCCGGGCAACTACACACCGACACCACTCGACACCTCGATGACGCCTCGCAGTACGCCGAAGCCGACCGCTACTCCTTGAGAAATGCGCAAGCTCCTCCTGTTCGCTCTCCTCGTCGGAGTGGTCCTCGCTGTCTCGGATCTCCACGCTCAGAACGCTGACGTTGGGTCTGAGATTACCAGTCAGTTTTCCAATGCGATCAAAGGGTTTGGCACCCAGATCGAGCAATATGCCGAGCGACTGTTCTGGAGCTTGGCAGCGTGCTCGCTCGTCTGGACGGGGGTCACTCTTGTGCTGAAGAAAGCGGACATCCTAGATTTCATGGCGGAACTCGTTCGGTTCACGATAACGACCGGATTCTTTTACTGGCTCTTGCAAAACGGCACCGACATCGCTGTCTCTATCATCACCAGCTTTCAACAGGCGGGCTCGACCGTTGGCGGCGGCGGTGACGGGACGAGCAAGGGAAACACCGTGTTGCAGCTTGCCCTCAATTTCGCCAACGCGGCGGCCAACAACGTGAGCATCTGGGATCCAAAGATGGCTGTCATGTGGACCCTCATCGCGTTGGTTGCCTTGCTGATCGGCTGCTACATGGTCGTCACACTCATCATTGCCATCTGTTCGGCGCTCATGTTGATCTACGCCGGGGTGTTTGTGCTCGGCTTCGGCGGGTCACGGTGGACCTCGGAAATGGCGATCAGTTATTATAAGGCTGTCATTGCGGCCGGTCTGAGGCTGTTCACCTTGAACCTGCTGATGAACACGGCCATCAATCTGATTAGTCAGTACACCCAAAGCAGTATGACCGCGCTTTCGCCCGCTTTAACCTGCCTGGCGGCGCTGGTGATCGTCGCTCTCTTGGTCGACAGAATGCCGGCGCAGATTGCGAGCCTCGTAACTCACAACCACATCGGTGGACCCGGTAGCGCGATTGGCACGCTGACGGGAGCAGCCAGCCTCACAGCGCAGGGCATCGCAGCCGTCGCCACGGGAGGCACCTCGCTTGCGGCCAGCGGTGGAAGTGCTGTCAAAAACGCAGCCATGCGAGCCGTCGCCGCGATGCGAAAATAGTGACGTATAGGTTTGCGAGACGCTCACGATTTTGGCATAATATTTCCCTGTGAGCGTACCTGACCGATCCCTTCCCCCGATCTCGGACGAAGAGATGCGGTCGAGGCGGGCAATCCACGAGAATTCACGGCATAGCTTGCGCCTAGAAGGTCTGGATGGCTTCCTGACGACAGAGGATGACGCGGAGGCCGACGCCTGGATTCGTGGAGAGATCACGCTTGAAAAAGCGATTGAGAATACGCTTGAGAAGCTGAGAAACGGTTCCGTGTGAGCGAACAAGACCCTTACTGCTATTCGCAGTCAGACGTGCTCCAGAATTCGTTCGGTTTCCGCGCCCAGGCCGACTTGTCGAAAGCGGAAGCCCGGATCACCGTTCTCCGACTCGACCAACTTGAGCGGAGGCCCGTTCCGGGAAAATTCGATCTGGAACATCTGCGCGACATCCATCGTCACGTTTTCCGCGATGTTTATTCTTGGGCTGGCCAAGTGCGAACCGTTTCCATGAGTAAAGGGGCGAGCCTGTTCTGCCGCCACGAATTCATCACGTCAGAAGGCCAGCGCATCTTCGATCAATTCCGTCAGGAGAACATGCTCCGGTCCCTTCCGCAGGACAGCTTCTGTGATCGCTTGGCTTACTACTTCGGAGAGATCAACGCTCTCCACCCCTTCAGAGAAGGCAACGGCCGCACGCAGCGTGTAATGCTCGGCGATATCGCCAGACAAGCGGGATACAAAATCGATTTTCAGTCGATCTCACGGGAAACAATGGTGGCCATCTCGCGCGAAGCTCAGGCGGGCCGCTTGGACGGTGCGATTGCCAGCTTCAAGACGGCGACCTCGGCCGTTCCGGCAAAGGCGATAAGGCGGACGAACGCGAGGGAAAAGGCGAAAGACTGTGGGCGATGAAGTAGCAACGTTGAATATTTACCTTCGGGCTTGATACCCTTGCCGGGCAGCCTGAGTGGCTTCATGCTGTCGAACAAGGAGCACGGCGAAAGCAGCCGTGCGTTACCGAATACTGCCATGCCCGCTCGCAAGAAAGACGAGACTCCCAAACCCGCCGCCCGGGAACCGGCCAAGCCCATGACGGCACCCGCCAAAGCCGCCACAATGCCGTCGGCAACCGTGAGCAGTAAGATCAGCCCCGCGAAGGCAGCAGACGGCGACAAACCAGTTTTCGCTTACATCGCCAGCCTGCCGCCGCCTCAACGTGGTATTGCCGAAAAGGTCGATGCCCTAGCGGCTAAGACGCTGCCCAAACTGCAACGCTCTGTGAAGTGGGGCATGTCGTATTACGGCGTCGGCGACGGCTGGTGCTTTTGTTGCGGCGACTTCGCCGGCGTGGTCAAGCTCATGTTCATTGGTGGTGCGGCGCTCAAGCCGGTCCCGCCGGTGACGCCGGTGGCCATGGGCAAGGCGACGCGGGGCGTGGAGATCGCCACCTTGGACGACCTCGACGAAGGCCAAATCGCGGACTGGATGAAACAGGTTGCGGCGGTGCCCGGTGTCGGAAAGACGAAGCGATAATCGCGCGTCCGGCGGCGAAGGCGAGACTGGCAGTAGACGAGCGAAGGTCTCAAAAAAAGACGAAGATCACTTGTCTGCCTTAGCAGTTCTTACGCGGCGATAATGTGGCGGATTCCGCGCAGCAAACCAAGATAAACCCCTTGCAGCAAAAGCTCACGCGCAGGGATCAAGTCGGGATATTTGGGATTTTCCGCCTTCAGGCACGGCACGCCTTCCAGCACCAGATAGCGCTTCAAAGTGGCTTCGCCGTCGATGAGCGCCGCGACGATGTCGTTCGGATGGGGCAAGCGGCTTTCGGTCGATTGGAGAATGGCGTAGTCGCCGTCGTGAATCGACGCGCCGATCATGGAATCCCCCCGCACCTGCAAAGAAAACGTCATGGCCTCCGGCGGAGAGCCGAAGAGCCGGGGATCGACCTCGATGTAGCCGAGAACGTTCTCGCTCGCATCGACCGGCTGGCCGGCGGGGATGGTTCCCAGGACCGGGATCGACGCGGCTCCTGACCCGCGGCGTCCCCCGCGGTTGGAAAGCAGCACCCCCCGCGCTTTCTTGGGCAGCCGTTCAATGGCTCCCTTCTTTTCCAACGCCCGCAGCACGGACATCGCCTGGCTCTGACTAGCGAAGCGGAAATGGGCCTGCACCTCGCGGGTGGAAGGCATCAATCCCGTGGCGTCACGTTGCTCCTCCAGATAGCGCAGCACCTTCGCCTGGTGGGCGGTCAAAGGAGCGTGGATAGCGATCATCGGACGGTGGCGAAGCTTGGAACAAGCTCAAAAGAACTTATAGCCAGGATAAAGGGTCAACGCAATTTCTTGTTTGCGAGGCAGCTTTTCTCCGGTAGTAGTTCGTTTGAACTACTATGCTACTCCAGCCGCTTCCTTCCTGCCACCCGGAAGAAGCGTCGGCGCAAAAAATCATTGAGCTTCGCGCGTTGCTCGCCCAGAAATTCCCCGCTTCGGCGGAGCCACCGGCACCGGCGCGGCAGCCCACGGGGATCGAATCTCTGGACCGGTGCCTGGAGGGCGGATTGGCGAAGGCGGCGCTCACCGAAGTCGTTTGCCCCAAGCACGGCATGGGCAGCGGGACGATCATCCAGGCCCTCGTCGAGGCCGCCCACGCCGCCGGCAAACCCCTCGCGTTGGTTGACGCGGGCGACTCCTTCGACCCCGACGGTCTGACCAACGAAGAACTGGCGTTGCTGCTCTGGATACGCTGCCACGAACCTGAGCAGGCCATCAAAGCCACGGACCTGCTCTGCCGGGACAACAACCTGCCATTGGTGGTGCTTGACCTGATGATGTGCAGCGAGCGCCAGGTGCGCGCCATCCCCTCCACCTACTGGTATCGCCTCCAAAGGGTCGCCGAGGGTAACGGCTGCGTGGCCCTGGTTTTTACCCCGGCTCCCGTGGTGGGAAGTGCCGCCTGCACGGTGCGGCTGACCCGGATGTTCGGACTTCCCGCGCTCGATTTGTTGCGCGATCAACTCACCGCCAGCCTGCAAATGGAATCGGTGCGTGCCCGCTCTGCCTCGCGGTTCGGCCACCAAGCCCAGATCCATTCTTTCATGGCTGGCTAACACGGATTTTTTGTGATGTACGCGGCTGTCCTCATCCCGGATTTCGAGTTGCAGTGCGCCGCGCGGGCCGGGGCGGAGCCGGATTCGACGCCGAGCGTGCTGTTGGAAGAAACTGGCGGCAGCGGCGTGCCGATCATCCGGCAAGCCAACGCCGTGGCGCAGTGCGCCGGGGTGGCGGTTGGCATGAGCGTGCCGCAGGCGCAGGCGCGGTGCCCGGAACTCATTTTTCGACGCCGCGACGAGCGGCAGGAGGCGGTGGCCACCGCAGCGTTGCTCCAAGCGGCGGAACGAGCCTCTCCGTATCTGGAAAGCACCCTGAGAGGCTGCTGCACCCTCGATCTGCGGCGGCACGGCGAATTGGACCACGCGACGTGGGCCAGGGACTTGGTGGAGGAACTGCGGATGCTTCGTTTGCAGGCGCAGGTGGGCATCGCTTCGACGCCAGACGCCAGCCTCCAGGCGGCACGGCTCGCGCGCCCCGTGCTCATCACGGACGATTCGCTGCGAAGCCTCGCGCAGTTGCCCGTCATGGTGCTGGGGCCGTCAGAACCGATCCTGGAGGTGCTCTACGACTGGGGCGTCGCACGGGTGGGCGACCTGCGCGCCTTGGATCGTCAGCAGGTCGCCGAGCGTCTGGGCATCGAAGGACTCGCGCTGTGGGACCGCGCCGGCGGCGGTGGCCTGCGTCCCCTGCGCTTGGTGCGCGCCGCCCAAACCTACGAGGAACTGGCGGAGTTCGAGGGCGGGGTGGACACGCTCGAACCCGTGTTGTTTCGCTTGCGGCGTTCCTTGGAGCAATTGGCCCGGCGGCTGCGGGCGGACCTGTTGCTGGCCGGGGCCATCGAAATCATCCTCGACCTGGAAGACCGCACGGCACTCGCACGCACGATCCACGTGCCGGCCCCAACGTGCGAGGTGGACGTGCTCTTTCGCATTGCGGCCACCTACCTCGATACCCTCAAAGCCAATTCGCGGGTCACCGGTTTCCGCCTCCAAGCCTTCCCGAGCACCCCGCGCGACCACCAGACCCGTTTCTGGGAAGGCAGCCTGCGCGACCCCAACGGATTCTCGGAAACCTTGGCGAGGTTGAAAGGCATCGTCGGTGCCGAGCACGTCGGCACGCCACAGCGGTTGCCCGCCCACCGCCCGAACCGCTTTCATCTGGAGCCGCCGGACTTCGAGGGTGAAAAGCTGCGCGGCAAATCAACGCCTGCGCCGAAGGGTCCCGGCATCCTCTCGCTGGCACTGGGGCTGGGCTTGCGCCGCTACCGCCCGCCGTGGAAGGCGGCCGTGGCAAGCACCGACGAAAAGCCTGCCTGGCTGCAATCCCGGGAAGTGGAGGGGGCGGTCAGGGCCAGCGCCGGACCTTGGCGGCTGGACGGGAACTGGTGGGACCAGGAAACCGCTTGGCGCTGGGAAGAATGGGACGTGGAAATGGCGCGCGGCGGCCTGTACCGGCTCGCCAACCATCGGCAGGCCCACTGGTGGATGCTGGGCGTCTACGACTGACGCTTCACCGGCAGCAAATCAAAGCAAAGGCTAGGGGCAAACCTATGGGAAAACCGGCGCGGGATAGTTACGTCGAGCTGCACGCCCGGAGCGCGTTCAGCTTCCTGCGCGCGGCTTCTTTGCCTCACTCCTTGGCGGCGCGGGCGGCCGAGGTCGATCTCGCCTCACTCGCGCTGCTGGACCGCGACGGCTTTTATGGCAGTCCGCGCTTCTGGCAGGCGGCGGAGCGCGCTGGCGTCCGGGCGATCAACGGCTGCGAATTGACGATGGAAGACGGCAGCGTGCTGCCGGTCCTGGTCCGTGACGCCAGCGGCTACCAGAGCCTTTGCAGGTTGCTCACCCGCTCGAAACTGCGCGCGCCCAAGGGCAAAAGTGTCATTCTCTGGGAAGAACTGCCGGAAATCGCGGCCGGGACGGTGTGCCTGACCGGTGACGAGGAAGGGCCGGTGGTCGCAGCCCTGCTCAGACGAGATTTTGCCGGAGCCGAAACCGCCTTGCGCCGGTTGGTTTCTTTCTTTGGCGTCAACGACGTGTACGTCGAGGTGCAGCGGCATTTTCAACGGGGCGAACGCTGGCTAAACGCCCGCCTCGTCGAACTGGCGCGCATGGTCGGCACCGGCCTACTCGCCACCAACGGCGTCCTGTACGCCGAGCCTGACGGCCGCCGGATCGTGGACGTGTTCGCGTGCGCCCGGCTGCACACGCATCTCGACGCCGCCGGGGTCGCCTTGGCGGTCAACGGCGAGCGCCACCTCAAGTCCCCGGCGCAGATGCAGGCGCTCTTTAGCGATTTACCCGAGGCCATCGCCAACACCACCCGCTTGGCCGAGCGGCTGGAATTCGCTTTTCCCTCGCTCGGATACGAGTTTCCGGGCTACACCGCCCCGGACGGTAAACCGGCTGAGGTGTTCCTGCGTGAAATGACTTTCCAGGGAGCGCGGCACCGCTACGGCGACCGGCTCAATGCCCAAGTGCGCGGCCAGCTCGAAAGGGAACTAAAGCTCATCGGCGAACTCGGGTTCGAGGGATATTTTTTGATGGTGTGGGACATCGTGCGCTTTTGCCAAGAGCACGACATCCTCGTGCAGGGCCGCGGCAGCGCCGCCAATTCAGCCGTCTGTTATTGCCTGGAAATCACGGCGGTCGATCCCATCGCCTCGAAACTTTTGTTCGAGCGGTTCCTCAACGAGAACCGCGGCGTGGCGGGAGGCCGCAAGTCGTGGCCGGACATCGACCTGGACCTGCCCAGCGGCGAACGGCGCGAGAAGGTCATCCAGGAAATGTATCGGCGTTGCGGTCGCAACGGCGTGGGCATGACCGCCAACGTCATCACCTTGCGTGGCAAGAGCACCATGCGCGAGATCGGCAAGGCGCTCAGTTTGCCCACCGACGTGCTGGACCGCTTTTCCAGCTTGTTCCACTCCGGCGACTTCCCGCACACCCTCGAATTGGAAGACCAGTTCCGGCAGTCAGGCTTGGACCAGGCGCACCCCCGCGCACGCGCTTGCGTGGAGCTTTTCCAGGCGGTGCGTGGACTGCCTCGCCACCTGGGGCAACACTCCGGGGGCATGGTGTTTTGTCAGAATCGCCTCGATAGCGTGGTGCCGCTGGAAAACTCCTCGATGCCGGGCCGCTCGGTCATCCAGTGGGACAAGGACGATTGCGAGGAGCTGGGCATCGTGAAGGTGGACCTGTTGGGTCTCGGCATGATGGCGGTGATCCAGGACACCTTG
The DNA here is from genome assembly GCA_964247665.1 of uncultured Chthoniobacterales bacterium. Taxonomy (GTDB): domain Bacteria; phylum Verrucomicrobiota; class Verrucomicrobiia; order Chthoniobacterales; family SZAS-18; genus CAHJWO01. The sequence goes on from CAXTVY010000059.1 coordinate 9,920, forward strand.
GAGGTGTGCGGTGCGCGGGGACGGGGAGTGGACCTGGCTCATTTGCCAAAGGACGATGCGGCGACCTTTGACGCCATGTGCCGCAGCGACACCATCGGCGTGTTCCAGATCGAGAGCCGCGCGCAGATGGCGACGCTCGCCCGGCTGCACCCGCGCTCTTTCTACGACGTGGTCGTGGAGGTGGCCGTCGTGCGTCCCGGTCCCATCGAAGGCGGCCTGATGCACCCCTACCTAGCCCGGCGCGCGAAGCTGGAACCTGTCACGTACCTGGACGAGCGGCTCCGGCCGATCCTGGAGCGCACGCTCGGAATCTGCCTCTTCCAGGAGCAGATGATGGGCATCGCCATGACGCTCGCCGGGTTCTCAGGTGCTGAGGTGGACGAGCTGCGCCGCGCGCTCAATTACAAACGGGACCTCACGCGGCTGGAACGCATCCAAGCGAAGCTGCGCGCGGCGCTGCAAAAAGAAGGGGTGTCGCCCGCCGGCGTCGAGGAAATCGTCAAGATGAGCCAGTCCTTCGCGCTCTACGGCTTTCCGGAAAGCCACGCGATCAGCTTCGGGCTGCTCGCCTACGCCAGCACCTATTTGAAGGTGCATCGCCTCCCTGAGTTCACCGCGGCACTGCTCAACAACCAGCCGATGGGATTTTATGGCCCGCCGACCTTGATCCGCGACGCGCGACAGCACGGCCTGCGCGTCCGGCCCGTCTGCGTCCAACGCTCCGATTGGCTGTGCACGGTGGAAGCCGACGACATCCTGCGGTTGGGATTCAACCAGGTGCAGGGCATCCGGCAAGAGCACGCCGCGATCCTCACGCGGCAGCGGGCGGTCCGGCCTTTCCACTCGCTCGATGACTTGCGCGAACGCACGTGGATGCCGAAGGCAGAATTGCGGGCGCTGGCACGGCTCGGGGCGCTCAACGAGCTTTGCGGCGGCCACCGCCGCGCCGCGCTTTGGGCCGTCGAGAAGGAAGCACGCCAGGAAGAGAATCTGTGCTTTCAGTTCGACCTGGTGCCAGAGGCTGCCGCGCCGCTGAGGCCGATGGATCCAATCGAGCGGATGCAGGCCGACTACCGCACCCAGCGGCTCACGACCGGGCCGCACCCCATGCGTCTGATCCGCGACCAGTTGCCCGAGATTTGGAAAGCGGATGAAATCGCTTCCGCCGTCCATGGGGAGGAAATCACGATTGCTGGCGTCGTCATCTGCCGCCAGCGGCCGGGCACGGCCAAGGGGTTCATGTTCATTTCCCTCGAAGACGAGTCGGGCGTGGCGAACGCGGTCGTGCCTCCCGACCTGTTCGAGCGGGCGCGTTTGACGATCACCCAGGAACGATTTCTCCAGATCACCGGCATCGTGCAGACCCGGCAAGGTCTGCCGTTGGTTCGCGCAGAGCGGATCGAACGGCTCGCCTGCCCGCTGTCCGCAGGACTTTCCTCTCACGACTTCCACTAAAATAGAGTTAGGAATCGCCTACGCGGAGGGTTCCTCGTCGGTCCTCGCCATCTGCAACGCCTCTTTGTACGCACCCCGCGTCAGTTCGCCCAAGTCTATCGAGAGCACCTTTGCCAAGACGATCAACTCGTAGTCCGTCAAACACCGCTCACGCAGTTCGATCTTGGTGATGAGGGTACGCCCGGCATCCCAACCGACCAGTTGCAGCGCGCGCGCCAGGTCGGACTGCGACCAGCCCAGCCTCTCGCGTGCCCGGCGGATGCGGCCGGCCAACACGTTGCGAAGAGGAGCGGACCCGATGGAGCGATGTGCCATTTCTGGGACCGGATCGTCATCCCAAAAGGCTCGATGCTGGGTACTAGTTCTGGGACATTCCTTCCCTGCTAGACGCTTGATCGGGTGGTGCGTGCCAAGCCCGGCAGTTCGCAATTCGTCTTCCTGCGTGGCGTGACAAAGGCTTGTGGCATCTAAAACAACGAGAAGCCACGTACCACTGTCCGTGGTAGATTAGAAATGCTTCAATGGACCTCTCCGCAAAGCTCGCTGTGCTCGCTGATGCCGCCAAGTACGACGCTTCGTGCGCGAGCAGCGGCACTAACAAGCGCCACTCGCGCGACGGCCAGGGGCTTGGCTCGACCATCGGCCACGGCATTTGCCACTCCTACACGCCCGACGGTCGTTGCGTGTCGCTGCTCAAGATTCTGCTGACCAACTTCTGCATCTACGACTGCCTCTACTGCATCAACCGCAAGAGCAGCGACGTGCGCCGGGCGCGCTTCACCCCGGCGGAGGTGGTCCAACTCACGCTCGACTTCTACCGGCGCAACTACATCGAGGGTCTCTTTCTCAGTTCCGGGATCATCCGCAATGCCGATTACACCATGGAACAGGTGGTCAAAGTTGCACGCACGCTACGTGTCGAGCACCACTTCCGCGGTTACATCCACCTCAAGACCATCCCGGAAGCCGCGCCGGAACTCATCGCCGAGGCGGGCCGCTGGGCGGACCGCATCTCCATCAACGTGGAACTGCCCACCGAGAGTGACTTACAGAAGCTGGCCCCCGAAAAGAACATCGGGCGCATCCGCAAGTCGATGGCCGTGATCCGCAACAGGATCGACCAGTCGAAAGCCGAGCGAAAAGAGAGTGCCAAAGCACCGGTCTTTGCGCCTGCCGGGCAAAGCACGCAGATGATCGTGGGAGCCACGCCCACCGCCGACCGCGCGATCCTCGCCCAGGCTTCCACGCTCTACGGCGCGCACAAGTTGCGGCGCGTGTACTACTCGGCGTTCAGCCCCATCCCGAGCGCGTCGAGCCGGCTGCCGCTCATCGCCCCGCCGCTGGTACGCGAGCACCGGCTCTACCAGGCCGACTGGCTCATGCGCTTCTATGGCTTCCACGTGGCGGAGATCACGAGTGAAGCGCAACCCGACCTGCCATTGGACATCGATCCGAAGTTGGCGTGGGCGCTGCGCAACGTGGAGAGCTTCCCGGTGGACCTCAACCGCGCCCCGCGCGAACTGCTCCTGCGGGTGCCGGGCCTGGGCGTACGCAACGTGGACCGCATTCTCGGGATGCGGCATTGGCACCGCCTGTCCTTGGCTGACCTGACGAAGTTGCGCGTGCCTTTGGCTAAAACCCTGCCCTTCATTGTCACGGCGGACCATGTGCCCAAGGTGGTGGGGCAGCTTCCAGCCGCGAAGCCGCAACAGCTCGATCTTTTCGCCGTGGCGTAGCGTGGAACAGATTGCCTTCGCTCCGACCTTCACTGCGTGGCAACAAGCGGCGCGGCGTGCTTTGGTCGCTGGCGTTCAACCCGGTGCCATCCATTGGCAGGAACTCGATGACGCGCAGCCCGCGCTCGGAATGTTCGATGGCCAGGGAGACGGAACGGCACCCGCGACGCCGACGACAGAGCACCGGGTTCCCCGCGCGTTTATCGATGTGGCCCGTCGGGTGGCCTGCCACCGTGACCCGCAACGCTGGGCGCTGCTCTACCGCACGCTCTTCCGATTGACCCACGGTAAAGCGCACCTGCTCGCTATCGCCGTTGACCCCGACATCCACCTGCTCACCCAGATGGACAAGGCCGTGCGCCGTGACGTGCACAAGATGCGCGCCTTCGTGCGCTTTCGCACCGTAGCGGCCGAGGATGGCGAAACCTGGTACGTCGCGTGGTTCGAGCCCGAGCACCACATCGTAGAAATGAACGGCCCCTTCTTCACGGACCGCTTTGCGAGCATGCGTTGGTCGATCCTCACCCCGGATCGTTGCGCGCACTGGGACGGATCGGCGTTGCACTTCACGCTTGGCCTCACCCGCGACAAAGCGCCTGACCAAGACGCCATCGAACCGCTCTGGCGGCAGTACTACGCGAACATTTTTAACCCGGCGCGCGTGAAAACCCACGCGATGCAAAAAGAGATGCCCAAACGCTACTGGAAGAACCTGCCCGAAGCCGAACTGATTCCGGATCTCCTGCGCCAAGCACCCATCCGCGTCAGGACCATGATCGCCCGCAGCCAGGAGCAGGCCCCGCCCATCGATCAGTAAACAAATTTCCCGGGTGTAGGATAGGCGTGCACTGGACGCGCACGACTGGGTGCACCGTGCTTCCCGATACCGCGACACTTTCCTTTTGGCCGAGTGACCATGCTCAGAGACTTTCTCGCTTACTACCGTCCGCACCGTCGCCTTTTCGTCCTGGACTTCTCCTGCGCCGTCGTCTCGGGCTTGCTCGAACTCGGGTTCCCCATGGTGGTCAACCTTTTCGTGGACCGCCTCCTGCCCGGCCAGAACTGGTCGTTGATCCTTGCGGCCTCCCTCGGGCTGCTGTTCATCTACGCCCTGAACACGGGGCTGATGGTCGTCGTTAACTACTGGGGCCACCTGCTCGGCATCAACATCGAAACCGAGATGCGCCGCCGAGCGTTCGATCACTTGCAGAAGCTTTCCTTCAGCTACTTCGACAAACAGAAGACCGGGCATCTGGTGGCACGGGTGACCAAAGACCTCGAAGAAGTCGGCGAGGTGGCCCACCACGGACCCGAAGACCTGTTCATCGCCGTCATGACGTTCCTGGGCGCGCTCGCCATGATGTTGGCCGTCAACACGCGTCTGGCGCTGATCACCGCGCTCGTCGTGCCTCCCATGGCCTTTGTCACCAGCCGCTACGGCGGCCGCATGACGCAGACCTGGAGGGCGATCTTCAGCCAGGTTGCCGCGTTCAACGCACGCATCGAGGAGAACGTTGGCGGCATTCGCGTGGTCAAGGCGTTCGCCAACGAAGACCACGAGCGGCGGCTCTTCGCGCAGGATAACGCCGGCTACCGCGCCGCCAAGCTCGACGCCTATCGGGTGATGTCGGCCAGCCAATCGCTGTCGTATTTGTCGATGCGTTTTGTCCAAGTGGTCGTGATGCTGGCGGGCACGTACTTCGTCTTGCGCCACGAGCTTTCCTACGGCGGCTTCGTGGCGTTCCTGCTGCTGACGGGGGTGTTCTTCCGGCCGTTGGAGAAGATCAATTCGATCTTGGAAAGCTACCCCAAGGGCATCGCCGGGTTCCGACGCTACCTTGATCTGCTGGCCACCGAGCCCGACATCGTGGATCGGCCCGGCGCGCAGGCAGTCGGCCATCTGTGTGGCGACATTAGTTTTGAAGGCGTCACGTTCGCGTACGAGGGCGCGCCTACCGTGCTGGACGAGATCGATCTCGTCATCAACGCAGGGGAAACGGTGGCCTTCGTCGGACCGTCGGGGGCGGGTAAGACGACCCTCTGCTCGCTGCTGCCGCGTTTCTACGAGGTGACGGCCGGACGCATCACGATTGACGGCATCGACATCCGCGACATGACCACCGCTTCCCTGCGCTCGCAGATCGGCATCGTGCAGCAGGACGTTTTCCTCTTCGCCGGGACGATCCGCGAGAACATCGCCTACGGCCGGCTCGGAGCCGACGAGGCCGACATCCGCGAGGCTGCCCGGCGGGCGCATTTGCAAAGCTTCATCGCCAGTCTGCCCGAGAGCCTGGACACGGTGATCGGTGAGCGCGGCGTTAAGCTCTCGGGCGGGCAAAAGCAGCGGCTCGCCATCGCGCGCATGTTCCTGAAGAACCCGCCGATCCTGATCCTCGACGAGGCGACGAGTGCGCTGGACACCGAGACCGAACGGGTCATCCAGGCGTCGCTGGCCGAACTGGCGGTGGGCCGCACCACGTTGGTTATCGCGCATCGCCTGACCACGATCCAACATGCCGACCGGATCGTCGTGGTGGACCGCGACGGGATCGCCGAACAGGGCACCCACTTGGAACTTATCGGCGCGGGCGGTGTCTACCAGAAGCTGCACGCCGTAGCGTATTGATCGCTCTTCAGAAGAGGGATGCATCTGGCATTCCCCAACTACTCTTAAAAGACCAAATCAACCATCATCTCTAGAGTTTCCACCCTCGTCAAAATGATGAATTCGGACGCTGGCGGGAAACGTGACCTCCAGCCGCCTGCCCATCGAATGATGAAGCGGTGGTCGAAGCAGTTGGAGGTGCGCTGCTGCCCATCCCGTCTCACGCCAGCAACGGCGGGACGGCGGCTGCAATAGGAACTTCCAGCACGATGGGGCCTTCCGTCCGCCAAGCTTGCTGGAAGGTCTCCACGAGGAGCGCTGGATCGTTGATCCGGCGCGCCGTGCAGCCGTAACCTTCCGCTAGCTTCACGCAGTCGAGACCGGGCAGGTCCAACCCCGGGATGCCGCCCGTCTTCTCGTGTTTGGCAAACGACTTGAGGATGGCGTACTCGGCGTTGCACGGCACCACCACGAGCAGCGGCAACCCCTGTTGCACCGCCGTCCACAGCGCTTGCACCGAATACTGGAAGGCCCCGTCACCGATGACTGCCACCACCCGCCGATTGCGCCCGGTGGCACGTTCCGCCAGGGCCACCCCCACGGCGGCGGGCAGCCCGAAGCCCAGCCCACCCCCCGCGAACGCCAGGTAGCCGCCCGGCTGCGTCGTGCGCCAGTGTTCCTTGAGGGCGCGCACGTTGGACAGGCTTTCCTGGACGAGGATGGCATCCGCCGGTCGGGTTTGCGCCAGCGCGGCAAAGACGAAGGCAGGCGAAGGCGGCGTGCTGATCTCCGGCGGCTCGGGTGCCGCTTGTGGTTTGGGAGACTTGCGCCCGGAGGCAGCGGCCTCAGGCAACACTGCCGCCACTAACGCTGCCAGGCTCAAGGCCGGGTCACCCAACAGGCTCTCGCCCACGACGGCACGGGCGGCTTCGTCCGGGTCGTCGGTGATGTGAAGCAAGCGCGTGCCTTTGGGCAGGAAGTCACCCGCGACGTAGGGATAGTAGCGAAAGACCGGTGCGCCGACCACGAGCACCACGTCGTGCCCCTTGAGCTTGCTGCCTAGCGGTTTGATGGCTGGAGGCAGTTCCCCCTGGTAGAGCGGATGGTCTTCCGGGAAACCGACGCGTTCGTTCTCCGGCGGCGCGTACACGGCGGCGCGCAGGAGTTCGGCCAAGCGTACGGCATCGTGCCAGCCCCCGGAGCGATCCACCCCCGCGCCGAAGACCAGCGCCGGGTTCTCGCTTTGGGCGAGTGCCTGGGCAAAGAGGCTCAGGCGCTCCGGGTCCGGGGCGAAGCGGTGGCTGAACGAGCGCGCGGCACTGATGTCCACGCCAGGCTGGTCGATGGCCTTCTGGTCCCAGTCGTCCACCGGCAGGGAGACATACACCGGCCCCTGCGGCGGCTGGAACGCGGTCGCGTAGGCGCGCAGCAAGCTGCCGGGCACATCCTGCGGACGAGCCGGCTGGTAGCTCCACTTGACGAGCGGCTTGGGCAAGGTGGTGGCGTCCACGTTGGTGAGCAACGGCTCCAGGAGCAGCATCTCGCGCGTTTGCTGGCCCGCCGTGATAACCAGCGGCGTCTTGTTGAGCCAGGCGTTGGAGAGGTTCCCCATGGCGTTGCCCGTGCCGGCCACGGTGTGCAGATTGACCAAGGCCGGTTTGCCGGTGGCCTGCGCGTAGCCGTCGGCCATGGCCAGCACGCTCGCTTCTTGGAGGCCGAGCACGTAGGTGAAATCCTCCGGCAGGTTCTTGAGGAAGGGCTCCTCGGTCGAACCGGGATTGCCGAAGATGGTTGTCAGACCCAACCGCCGCAAAAGGTCGAGGGTTTGGTTCAGGACGGTGGGAGAAAGGAAGCTCATGGCAAGGGAGACTAATACGGACCAGCGGTTCGTTTCGTCGCAAACCTTTCTTCAGGTTTCGATCTCGGCGACGTTTTCCGCCCTCACTCTGTCTGTCAAAAAACGGTGGTCTTCGACAAAGGTCAGATTGCCGAGTTCTTGATGACGACGGCTTTGGCTCAATAGCTCATCCGAAAGGTCGGACTGTCTTCTGGTCTGGTACGCCGCCGGTCGTAGATCCGGGTGGTGGCGATGTTGGAGTGCCCGAGCCATTCCTGCACCTTGGCGATGTCGGCTCCTTGGTCGAGCGCGTGGGTTGCGGCGGTCGCACGGGCGACGTGCGGACCGAACCCCTTTGGCGTCATTCCCAGCCGCCGCGAATAGTAGCGCACCACGCACTCGTCGACTTTGCCGGGCGTCAGCGCCCGGTCGAGCTTCCCACCGCCATAGGGGTTCTTGACGGGACGAAACAGCGGCCCACCAGCATCTTCCCCGTGGCCCGTGTCGGCCAGGTAATCAGCGATGCGACCGAGCGCCGCCGGGTGCGCTGGCACGAAGCGCACCTTGCCGCCTTTGCCGTGGATGCGCAGGTGCATGACACCTTGGCGTTGCTCCAAATCCTTGACGCGCAGTCGGCAAAGTTCCTCCCGGCGTAAGCCGTGGAAGAACAACACCGCCAGGATAGCCCGGTCACGTTTGCCTTTGCGGGTGTTCGCGGGCGGCGCTTCCAAAAGCCGCCGCGCCTGGCCGTTGGCGATGGCCGGTGTTTTGCCTTCGCTGGTTTCCGCCCGCGGCCGTTTGACGCCCCGCACGGGATTGTGCGTGACCGCGTTGACCTCGCAGAGGTGGTCAAAGAGCGAAGCCAGCGCCGAGAGCTTGCGGCGGATCGTCGCCGGGCCGCTGCCGCCTTTTTCCAAATGCTTACGCCAGGCGAGCAAATGCGAGCGGGTGACTTCCCGAAAGGCCCGGAACTCCTTCATCCCGAAAAACGCCATGAACCCGGCCACGTCGTTGCGATAAGCCCGGCGGGTGTGCGCGTTGGCAATATTGGCGAACCATTCCAGTTCCGGCGGCACGTCGTTGAGCCGGTAAAAGCTCGCGTCAGCGAGTTCGCGTCCGCTAACCGCCACCACGGTCAATCCGCCGTTTTCCGTGTTCATCTCCCCTGCTCTAAGGTAGATAATGCTTTTTATCAACCTTAAAAATCGATAAGGACGAGGTGCTTTTACTTGTTTGAAGCACCACCTCCCTGAGGTTGAATATAGCCATAGGTAACTAGGTCGGTATGCACGATGCCAGCACGGGTCTGCAGCGCGGCGGAGGGTGATGGTTGGACAAGTGTCGAGGTGCGAATTGGTAGCTAGGTCGATAGGCCAGTAAATGGCGCGTGGTACGTGCCGTGAGTCCAAACGCTTCAGCAACAAAAATGGCTTGGCATGGACCCGTGTGTGTGGCCAGATGTTTGCCTGCCAGTAGATCCTGACGTTGAACACCAATTTCTAGAACTGAATCACATGAGCAAGCTCAATTGGGATGAACTGTCGCATAATGACCAACTTGAATTGCTGAGAACCAAATCGCCGGAAAATCTTGCCACAAACTATACCTCTGGTGATCTTGGCCAAGAAGCCCTTCGATCAAAATTTGAAGAGGAGCAGACCTTCTGGCACACGACGGATATTAAACACCTCAAAACCGCAGGGAAGCCACCGAATAAAGATGTCGTCCTTGGCGCATGGCGAGACCTTGATTGGTCCGAAGCCCTACTGGAATTGATTGATAATAGCATTGATGCTTATCGCAGCAAAAAATCTACTGGTAAGAATACTCTTGGATTGGAGGTTCGGATCGAGGTAGATGAAACTGACGGAACACTTACGTATAGTGATAATGCCGGGGGTATAGCTGAGGAAAGTTTGGTAAATTTAGTGGTTCCCGGTTCGAGTGATACTACCGCACTCTCACCAACAATAGGCAGCTATAAAACCGGCGGAAAAAAAGCGATCTTCAGGATGTCTACAGCCGCAGAGATTCTAACGTGGAAAAAGAGCACTAGTGCGGCAACGGACTATCCAGTTTCTGTTCACCTTGACGAAAAATGGATGAGCGATCCCGATGTTTATACATTCACGTATGCTGTGATGAACAACAAGGATGTAATAAAGCAAGGGCATACTAAATACACTTTCAGAATGCGCCAAGAAGCTTCGGAGGAGATAGCTTGGTATCTCGTTGACGCGAAAATCGAGAAGATTGCGCACGAAATTCAGCGAGCATACACGTTACTCCTGGTACGGAATCCAGATATAGCAATTTATT
>CAXTVY010000060.1:0-5863 GCA_964247665.1 uncultured Chthoniobacterales bacterium
GGCTGCACGTACTGCCAGCCGCAGGTCGCCAGCGTCGGCCTGACCGAGCGCGCCGCCAAGGAAAAGGGCGTGGCCTACAAGGTGGGCAAGTTCCCGTTCCTGGCCAGCGGCAAGGCGCAGGCCGTGGGCGAGGGGGAGGGGTTCGTCAAGATCCTCTTCGGTGCGGAGCACGGCGAGGTCTTGGGCGCGCACCTGATCGGCCCCGAGGCGACGGAGCTCATCGCGGAGCTGGGTCTGGCGATCACGCTGGAGGCGACGCACGAGGAGATCGAGGCGACGATCCACGCGCACCCGACGCTGGCCGAGGCCATCCACGAGGCCACAGGCGCGGCCTACGGCATGGCGATCCACATCTGAGTTGGGATCAACGGACGAGTTGCCGTCTCAAAAACGACCGTTTTTGAGACGGTGGCAGCATCTCACTACATCTCCACGCTCGAAGGATCACGCTTGAACAGCCACCTCTTTTTGAGATGCCTCCGTGCCTCGTTCTCCGAGATACCCGCATTCCGTGTTAGACGAAGCAGCTTCGCCTTGTTTTGCGGTGTTCATGCGCCTACTTCCCGTCAGGCGAGAGGCCCCTACTCACTTGCTCGCTATGAGAGCAACCGCGTAGGGTTCAACGCGCATCTTTAAATTGCTTTGCTCGCTCACCGCTTCCAAAGCCTCTTTCAACGAGACGTTCTTCAAATCCAGCGTGATGAGCGTACCCATGACTTTATCGTGGGCACCATTCGGGAGCGTTACGAAGATGTTGACGCCTTTTTCTTTCGCGTCCGCGGTTGCTACATCGTGATCGCGGGCGGCTGCTCGAATCGTCTCCAGCACATCGGCCAGAGTGCCTTTGTTGCATTGCAGCGCTGGAATGACGATCCCATCCAACTTGGTGTTGAGCGCGTCCACGAGTCCTGCCCGTTCTGCAGCCGTCGGTTGCTGGGTCGGTCCTTCGGCGCAGCTTTGTCCGGCGAGCAAGCCGAAACAAATTACTGACAGGAGCCATCGAAATGATTGCGTAGAGTGTCTGGAGGATTTCATATAGGGTGTATTCAGCTTGAGTCGAGCGCGCGATTGCAGCAAGCTCATTCTAACCCGCAGTATCAGCAGATAACTCTTTCTATGGCGCGGCGGCGCTGCCGCTGCTCTGGCGCTTGAGGTCGCCGTCCGTGAAGATCGCCAGCTTCATCGGCCACCCCGGGCCGCGCAGGAACCCGAACGGGTCCGCCTGCCGATACTGCGCGTAGCGCGCCCGGAACTGCGTGTTGAACGCCGAATCCGCCACACCCAGGTCCGGGTACGCCCGGACCGCCGCGCCCCGCGCTTCCTGCTCGGTGGCGAACTGCGCGTCGATCTTCTGGCTCCAGCGGCGCATCTGGTCGTCCGGGTCTACCGGCGGCGCGCTCACGGCGTCGGCCACGGCGGGCGTGTGCACGGCCGCCACCGGGGCGGGGGGCGGGATGAACTCCTGCGGCGGCAGCACCGTGCTGGTCATCCCGGACGTGAGGTGCGATGTGGACAACGTGCCGGTTTGCAACGTGCCGGTGCGCAGCCCGCCAGTCTGTAACCCGCCGCCGGCCTGCAAGTGGGCGGAACCCAGGGAGCTATCCCAGGCATGGGCCAACGCGGCCTCCGTGCCAACCGGGGTTTCCCACGTGGCGCGGTCCGCCGCGCTCAACCGCGCGTAATCCTGCTGGAACCGGGCCTGCATCCGGGCGCGCTCGCCCGCGTTCCAGGGCCGTGTTACCCAGGTGCGAGTAGCCGGGTCCAGCCGCCGCTCGCCCGGCTCGCTGGCGAAACGGGCGTCGCTGTACGCGTCGAGCCCGGACCGGCGGGCAACCAGGGGCGTCTGGCCCTCGCCGCCAGCCGCCGCACCGGAGGAAAGGACCCCGGACGACGGCGAGTCGCCGGACGAATCAGTGAAGCTCGACAGCAGCTTGGACGCGGCCTCCGCGAGGCCGGAACCCGTGGTGTCTCCTCCTGTCCCGCCCTGCGGTTGCCCTTCCAGGGCCTTCTGCACGATCACACGCAGGAACTGCTGGACCAGGGGGTTGCCCACGATCTGCTCGCTCCGGGTGCGCGCATCCGTCGGGGTGGGCGTCGGGGTGGGTTCCTGGGCCCGGAGCGAGGAGGCGGCCAGCGCGCCCGCGAGGCCGACGGCGAGGGGAGAGAGGATTTTCATGGGGGAGGACGGCCTGACCCGCGTTTCAAAGGAAAGCTCTCCTATCTATCGGGCATCCTCCGGCACCGCGGCTGATCGAAATTTCTACTTCGCCACTAAACACCGTTATTGCCGGAACCGCGAAGGAAAAGCAGGGCGGACGCCGCCCACCTTTTCCTGATGGCGTGGAGAACCCATCCAACCCTCAGAGCTTCAACCCGATGACCTGCAAGAGCTTCAGCGCGTTGGTGGTCGTCGCCAGGCCGGGGCGCATCCGGTAGTCGAAACGCATGGTGGCTCCCGCGGGCCCTTCCTCGAAGTCTTCGGTGAAGTGGACCGCCCGGCACGCCCCGGCCAGCCCCTCCGTCTCGGCCAGCGAGAGGTCGTGCGTCGTCACGGCCCCGACCGCGCGGCAGCGGAGCAGGTGCGCCACCACCTTGCCGACGATGATCTGGCGCTCGTGCGTGTTCGTGCCGCGCAGGATTTCGTCGAGCAGGTACAGCACCACCGGGCCGTCCGGTTGGGCGTCGGCCCGGTCCGCCTGCTCGACGACGAACGCCAGCCGCCGCAGTTCCGCCAGGAAGAAGGACACGCCTTCCTGCAACGAATCCTGCACCCGCAGGCTCGTCGCCAGCACGAGCGCCGCCGGCAGCCGCAATTCCCCGGCGCACACCGGCGCGCCCGCCTGCGCGAGCACCGCGTTGACCCCGAGCGTGCGCAGGAGTGTGCTCTTGCCCGACATGTTCGAGCCCGTCACCAGCAGGAACGTCCCCGGCGGCCCGACGGTCACGTCGTTGGCCACCCGGTCCGCGGACGGCAGCAGCGGGTGGCCGAGCGCGCGGGCGGCGATCTGCGGCTCGCCGGCGAAGACCGGGAACGGCCACGCGGGCTCGTCGAACGCCAGCACGGAGAGCGCGGCCAGGGCCTCGACCTCGCCCAACGCCTGGAACCAGCCGAGCACCTGCGCGCCGTGCCGCTCCTGCCAGCGTTCCATGAGGTAGAGGGTGTGGAAATCCCACAGGAACAGCCATTGCGCGAACGGGCTGGCGGGCGTGGTGCGGATCGCGGCCAGCCCGACCAGCGTTTCGAGCGTGCCCATGGCCGTGTCGGCTCCCCGGAGGTGCCGGTGCAACTCCACGAGCCGCGGCGCGGCGGGCTGCCACCGGGCCAACCGGCCGAACAGGGCCCCGTAGCTGTGCAGCGGACGCTGCCGGGCGCAGACCGCGTCCAGCCGCTGCCGCACCGCGCGGCCGTAACGCCGAGTCAGCAGCCAGCGCGCGGCCAGGAGCACCAGCGGCGCGGCCACGCTGATCCGGCCCGTGAAGAAGAGCACCAGCGACCCGCCCAGCAGCACCGGCAGCAGCCGCGTCGTCCAAACCAGCAGCGGCCGGGGGAGCAGCGCCGGTGCACCCCCGGCCCAGGAGAGGAAGGGGTCGTCGCCGCTAGGCGTGGCGGCGGTCAGTTCGGCGGCGGCGAGTTCGAGTTCCTGGCGCAGGTCGAGCGCCCCGGCCAGTTCCGCCACGGCGGCCTGCCGGGCGGGGATCGTCCCGGCAGCCGTCGGCGGGGCGAGGAACCAGGCGGCGAGCGTGTGCCGGCCCTGCGGCGTGCCCGCCGTCCCGAGCAGGTGAAAGAGCGAGCCGTGGCCGAACAGGTCGAGGTCGCCCGCCAGGATGTGCTCCCGCGCGGACGGCGGCGCGGCGGGCAGCGGCAGCTTCGCCCAGTCACGTTCCAGGCGCGCCAGCGACTGCGCGTTGATCCGGCACAGCCCGCGCGCGCGTTCCTCTTCCTCGTGGATGCGGGCGTGGATGGCGATCAGCACGACGAACGCCACCGCGCCCGCGAGGGCTGCCGCGAGCCAGAACAGCGCGGACGCCGGGTCCCGCGCCCGGTAGGCACCCGCGAACACGCCGCCCGCGGCGCACCCGGCAGCGAGCAGGCGGGCGTTGGCGATCCAGTTGAAGCGGGCAGCGAGATGGTCAGCCGCGCGCGAGATCCGCTCGATCCGCGTGCGGTAGTTGTCGGCAGGAAGGGCACGGGAGGTCGGCAACATGCGCTGGGTTTCCGTGGGCAACATGTACATCGGCCACGGGCCGCTCTCCAGCGGTCACTTACCGCGTGCATTGCCACGAACACCCCCGCGCGTACAGGCTGTCCCGGCCAACGGTTGCCCGGAACTCACCGCATCCGCCGTCCCGCCGCCGATTCCGCGATGAGTCGCGTCAGCCGCTTGCGGCGCGTTTCCTCACGCTGCGCGCTGACCACCCACCATTCCATTGTCTTACGGTAGGATGGAGCCTGCGCCTCGAAAAACCGCCAGGCATCCGCGTTTGCCCGGAACCATCCGGCGTAGGGTTCCGCCAGTTCGCGGTCCCGCTGTTCGTAAGAGTAGATGCCGGAACGGTTTTCCGTCCGCGCGGCGAACGCCGCCAACCCGGCGGGTTGCATCCGGCCTTCGGCGGTCAGCGCCTCCACGCGGCGGATGTTCACCGCGCTCCAGACGCTGCCTTTCCGGCGGGGCGTGAAGCGGATCGTGTACCGGCGCTCGTCCAGTCCACGGCGGACGCCGTCGATCCAGCCCACGCACAGCGCTTCGTCCACGCTCTCGGGCCAGGTGACGCTCCGTTCACCCGACCCGCACTTGTAGAAACCCGCGAGCAACTCCGGCGCGCTGGCCTGGTGCTCCGCGAACCACCGGCGCAGATCATCCGGCGCGGCGAAGAACGTCGGCTCCACGGGCCGTCCCGGTCAGGGGTTTGCCATGGCGGCCTGCACGGCCTTCATGATCTGTGCCTGCATCATGGGTTGCAAATCGGCCATCACATCGCCCATCTTGCTCATGGCCGACTTCCCGGCGGGAGTGCTGTAGAAGTCCGCCAGCGCCTTGAGTTCGTCGGCGGTCATGTGCTTCACCAAAGCATCCTTCTGGGCATGGTTGATGGCGTCCATGTCGATGCCGGTCGTGAGCATCTTTTCCATCTTGTCGTGCTGGGGTCCCGCAGGAATCTGCCCGAGGACAGCCTTGGTCATGGTCGCGAGCATCTCCTTGGTGGGCACGGCCTGCATGTAGCGGTCCACCTGCACCTGGCGGTTGGCGGGGGTGTCGGCGAGGCCCTGCGCGTTGGTGGATTGGGCGGCGAAGCCGAGGAGCAGGCCACAGAAGAGGGAAAGGGAGACTTTGATCATGGAACGTGGTTTTTTCGGGTGGTGGATGGGATGGATTCCTCCTTATCGGCGCAAGTGGGCACTTTGCGGGTGCGATGGCCACATGGGCGGAAATCTACCCATTTTTCCCGGGGGGCGCGCCATCCTGCCGGCACCTACCCCGCCGCGAGCTTGCGCTGCAAGATCTCGCTCGTCACGACCGGGTTCGCCTGCCCCTTGGAGAGCTTCATCACCTGACCCTTGAGAAAATTCAGCGGCGCGGGATTGCCCGCCTGGAAGTCGGCCACGGGCTTGGGGTTGGCGGCGATCACCTGATCCACCAGCGCCTCCAGGGCTCCCGTGTCGCTGAGTTGCTCCAGCCCCTTTTCCTTCACGATGGCGGCGGCCGGTTTGCCCGTGGCGAACATTTCCGCGAACACCTCCCGGCCCTGCTTGCCGCTGATCGAGCCCGCGTCGATGAGGTTGACCAGTTCCACCAGCGCCGCGGGCGGCAGCGGGCTGTCGCCGATGCCCTTCCCGGCGCTGCTGACCGCGCTGAGCAGGTCG
>CAXTVY010000060.1:5873-19865 GCA_964247665.1 uncultured Chthoniobacterales bacterium
GGGCTTGGCGGCCGTGGCGGCGGCCGTTTCAAAGTACGCCGCGAGCGCCTGGTCGTCCGCCAGCACAGCGGCGTCGTAGGGGCTGACGCCGTAGTCCGCCACGAACCGCGCGCGCTTGGCGGCGGGCAGCTCGGGCAGGCGGGACTGCGCCGCCGCCCGCAGGCCGTCGGTCTTGACGGGCATCAGGTCGGGATCGGGGAAATAGCGGTAGTCGTGCGCGTTTTCCTTGGTGCGCATGAGGAACGTCTGGCCGGAGGGATCGTCCCAGCGGCGGGTTTCCTGTTGCAGCGGGCGGCCCGCGTCGAGTTCCGCCGCCTGGCGCGTGATCTCGTAGGCCAGCGCCTTGCGCACGCCGCTGACGCTGTTCATGTTCTTGATCTCGATCTTGGCCCCGAACTCCGCCTGCCCCTCGGGCCGCACGGACACGTTGCAGTCACAGCGCAGTTGCCCCTTTTCCATGTCGGCGTCGCTCACCCCGCCGTAGAGCAGGATCTGCCGCAGGCTGGTCAGGAACGCGAACGCTTCCTCGGGCGACTCGATCTCGGGCTGGGTGACGATTTCCATCAGCGGCGTCCCGGCGCGGTTGAAGTCGATGCCGGTGCTCGTGTCGTAGTGGAAGCTCTTGGCCACGTCCTCCTCCAGGTGGATGCGCACGAGGCCGACGGTCTTGTCCGGGTGGGCGATGGTTTTCTGCGCGTCCTTGGGGTAGGCCAGATCGTGCAGCGGCACGGACCCGCCCACGCAGATAGGCAGGTCGTACTGGCTGATCTGGTAGTTCTTGGGCATGTCCGGGTAGAAATAATTCTTGCGGTCGAACTTGCAGTAGGGCGCGATGCCGCAGTCGAGCATCAGGCCCGTGAGCGTGGTCAGTTCGAGGGCGTGGCCGTTCATCATGGGCAGCGCGCCGGGCAGGCCCAGGCAGGTCGGGCAGGTGTGCGTGTTGCTGGGCGCGCCGTATTCCACGGCGCAGCCGCAAAACATCTTGCTGCGGGTTTTGAGCTGCACGTGAACCTCCAGGCCGATGGTCGTCAGGTATTTCGTCATACGCGGGCAAATAGCGGCCTTCAGCATGGCGGAAGCCGGGCGAAAAGCAAAGCGGCGCTTCGCGGGAAATCACGCCGGAGTCGCCGGGACGAACAAAAAAGCCTCTTTTGCCCGGGGAAGAGGCCCGGGAAAAAGAGGCTGTCGCGGCGGCGCGGCGCGGGGCCGCCCTCGTGGCAAAAAGCGGGCGGCTACTGGCTGCCCGCGGGACCGGCACCCGTCGGGCCGACGCCGGCGGCGGGCGAGCTGCGGTGGGCGTGCCCGGTGGAATCCGTGGCGGCAGCCGGAGCGTTGGGACCGGCGTTGTTGTCACTGGAGCAGGCCGCGAGAAACAGGAGGGCCAGGGCGCAGACCGCGCCAGCGGCGCGCAAAGGTTGGATGGATGATTGCATGTGCCAGCCGATTCGCCCGGGTTCGCGGAGCCGTTTGTATCAAAGGGCACGGCGGGCAGCCGTTATCTGTCGCCGCCCGGGGGCTCCGGGAAAGTGACACGCTCGTAGATTTCGCCGAGCGGCAGCGTGCAATCGACGCTGGTCAGGGGCAGGGCGTGGCCGGGGTCGTGATACTCGCGGAAGGTCCAGCTTCCGTCCGGCTGGCGGACGAAGTGCTCCACGCGCATCTGCTCGGAGGACACGAGGACGTAGTCGGTCAGCGATTCGAGCAGGCGGTAGCGGGCAAACTTGTCGCCGCGGTCGAAGGCTTCGGTGGAGGGCGAGAGCACCTCGAAGATGACCTGCGGATTGTGCAGGCTGGGCGGGTTGAAGCGTGTGTCGAACTTCGGCTCGCCGCAGAGAGTCATCACGTCGGGATAAGAGCAAAGATCGCCTGCCTGTGCGCGCAGGCGCACGTCAGCAAAATACGTCTTGCAAGGCCGCCCACGGAACTGGGTATGCAACAGGGCGACCAAGCTAACGGCAATGTCATTGTGCACCGGATGCGTACCGGCCGCCGCATAAATTTCCCCGGCGACGTATTGGCTCTTGTACTCGGCTTTGACCTCAAGTTCCAGGTACTCGTCCGGCGTGAAATAGCATTTTGGCAGCACACCCATGGCTCTCACAGCAGAGCATTTCCTGCCTTGGCCAGCAACAAACTTCCTGACAACGATGTAAAATAAACTTTACACCAAGTAATGTACAGCATACTTCAGCGTCATGCCTCCTGCCTCTACACCTTCCTGCCCTCCCGCCGAGAGCGGCATGTCCCTGCGGGAAAAGGCCGCCTGGATTTACCTGGCGACCATCCTGCTAATCTATGGGCCGTATTTCGGGTACGTCTGCTGGTTGATCCAGCATGGCAGGTTTCGCGTGGACCTCGTGTTCAACACGTTCATCGACGCGGTGATCGCCCAGGCGGTGTTGGCTGCCGCCGCCTTCGTCCTCTTTGCGTTCCGGAACCGGAAGGAACCAAAGGACGAGCGGGATGCGGCCCTGGAGTCCCGCTCTTTTCGCGCGGCCTACCTGATGCTCGCCGCTGGTTGCTTCATCATCATCATGAGCCTGCCCCTGCTTTGCGTGGGGCATCTGGCAGCCTTTGGCAGCCGGGAATTTGTCTTGCTGCTGGCGAGCCAGATTTTGCTGCTGTGTTTCGTCGTCGCGGAAGCGGTGAAATACTTCATCCTGGCGGTCGGCTACCGGCGTGGAATCTGAGCATGGGCGCGGCCAGCATTCAAAATGAAATCCGCCGCCTGCGTTTCGAACGCGGCGAGATGACCCAGCAAAGCCTCGCCGAGCGGGCGGGCGTCACGCGGCAGACGATCATCGCCATCGAGCGCGCGAGGTACTCGCCCTCGCTGGAGCTGGCCTTCAAGATCGCCGCCGCCCTGGGTACGCCCCTGCAAGACGTGTTCCGCTACGTGGACGGCGAGTAGGCGGATGGTCCGGCGCGCAGGATATCGTCCTGGCTTCTGGCCTCACCCGTTCTGCGCCCGCTGGCGCAAGGCGTGGTCCACGAGCACCAGCGCAGCCATCGCTTCCACCATCGGCACGGCGCGCGGCAGCACGCACGGATCGTGGCGGCCCCGCGCGGCGAGTGCCGTGTCCTCACCGCCGTCCGTCACCGTTTGCTGCGCGCGCGTGATCGTCGCCGTCGGCTTGAACGCCACCCGGAAAACCACGTCCTCGCCGTTGGAAATGCCGCCCTGCACGCCGCCGCTGCGATTGCTCGTCGTGCGCACCCGGCCGTCGCGCATCTCGAAGGGGTCGTTGTGCTCGCTGCCCGTCTGCCGCGCGGCGGAGAACCCGCTGCCGATCTCGAAACCCTTCGTCGCGGGCAGGCTGAGCATCCCCTTGGCGAGGTCGGCTTCCAGGCGGTCGAACACCGGCTCCCCCAACCCCGGCGGCACGCCGCGCACGACGCACGCGATGATCCCGCCCACCGAATCGCCCGCCGCGCGCATCCGCTTGATGAGCGCGACCATCTGCTCGGCCATCGCCGGGTCGGGGCAGCGCACGATGTTCGCCTCCACCTGCTCGCGGCGCACCGCGCCGGGATCGGGCACGGCGGCTGCCAGGTGGTGGATGCTCTGCACGTAGGCGACGATCTCCAGCCCGGGATGCAGCGCCGCGAGCACGCGCTTGGCCACGGCCCCGGCGGCGACGCGGCCGATGGTTTCCCGCGCGCTGGAGCGTCCCCCGCCCTGCCAGTTGCGGACCCCGTACTTGGCCTGGTAGGTGTAATCGGCGTGGCTGGGGCGAAACGCGGTTGCCATCTCGGTGTACGCCTCGGGCCGGGCGTCCTCGTTGGGCACGAGCACGGCGATGGGCGTGCCCAGGGTTTCCCCCCGGAACACGCCCGAGAGGATGCGGCAGCGGTCGGCCTCCTGGCGCGGGGTCACGATCTCCGACTGGCCCGGGCGGCGGCGGTCGAGGTCGGCCTGGATGTCGGCTTCCGCGAGCGGCAGGCGCGGCGGGCAGCCGTCGATGATCACGCCGACGCCTCCGCCGTGGCTTTCGCCGAAAGTGCTGACGCGGAAGAGTTCCCCGAAGTGGCTGGACATGCGCCCCAGCCTAGAGCAGAAGCCCCGGGAGGCAAAACGTTTCGCCCACCCCACGCCAACCGGGCCTCCGCGGCGGGGACTACGAGCGCCGGGGCGTCTGGCAAGGCGACGAACGGATGGAGAGCGCCGCCGTGACGGATTTTTCCATCCCGGCCGACGCCGTGTTCGACGTGGCGGCCAATTTGCAGGCACTGGCGGGCGCTGACCGCACTGGCGGCCTGAACGCCCCGCTCCCGTTCAGCTCGCCTTCTTGGCCCCCGCCGCGGGCGTTTCCTCCACCTGCACCTTCGCGCCGTCGGCCAGTGAGTCGGAGGGGTTGACGATGATCCGGTCGGCCTTCGTCACCCCGCTGGTGATCTCCAGGCTCGTGCCGTAGTCGTGGCCGATGGTCACGTTCTGGAGGTGCACCACGCCCTGCCCGTCCACCACCGCCACCTGCGAGCCCTGGCTGCGGAAAATCAGCGTGTTGACGGGGATCACCGTCGGGGCCTCCTTGAGCGGCAGTTGCAGGTGCACGTTGGCGAACGCCCCCGGGAGCAGCTTGCCATCCTTGTTGTCCACCTGGACCTCCGTCTGGAGCGTGCGCGTGGCGGGGTCCATCGCCCCGGCGATGTGCGCCACCTTGCCCTGGATCTTCGCCCCGGGAAACTCCTCGAAGACGAGGTACGCCGCCGAGCCTTCCCGCACGAACGCCGCGTAGGCCTGCGGCACGTACACGTCCACGCGCAGGACATCCGTCCGCGCCACGCGGAACAACTCCTGGCCGCCGCCGGTCGCGCTGATCAACGCGCCCACGTCGGTGTTGCGGCGGGTCACCACGCCGTCGAAGGGCGAGATGATGTTCTGGAATCCCTGCTGCACCTTCAGGTTCTGCACGGCCGCCTCCGAAGCCTGCACGGCCGCCTTCATGGCATCGACGTTCGTGCGGTTCTGGTCGAACTCCTGCTGGCTGGACACCTTCTTGGCCAACAGGTCTTTCTGGCGGTCGAAGTTGAGGTTGGCGATTTCCAGGTTGGATTTCGCCTGGGCCAGCGTCGCGTTGGCCTGCCGGAGCTGCGCGTCCACGTCGGGTGCCTCGATCTCGGCCATCACCTGCCCTTCCTTGACCTTCGCGCCGATGTCCGTGGACCACGATTTCAGGTAGCCGTTCGTGCGCGCGTAGATGGATGCCTCGTTGAAGGCCATCAGGTTGCCGGGCAGGACGATCTCGTCCTCCGACTGGCCCGCCGCCGGGTGCGTGACGGCGACGTGGTTCGCCGCGAGAACCTGCGTCGAATCGATCAGGCTCCTGTGCTCGCCCGCACGCTTCCAGAGCAGCCCGCCGATGATGACGGCCGCCGCGAGCAGCGCCAGCAGCAGCCACTTGCCCAGCCCGCCCGCGCGGGGTGCCGGACCGGCCGCGGCCGGGCGGTGTTCGGCGTGGCCGGGCGGCTGGCCCGCGCCGGTGTTCCAGGCGTTGCCCGGGGCCGGGCCGATGGCGGAAGGGTCGTACTGGCTGACCGGCGCGGCCGGCGCGGCCAGCGGCGTGGCGGCGGCGGACTGGCCTTCGTCGCGGCGGGTGTCGTCCATGATGGCGTTCATTATCGGGAGAATCGGGCGATTGTAAAAGGATCAGGCGAAGTTCAGGCGTGACCGGCGAGCACGGGCGTCTCGTCGCGGCGCGCCGGTGGCACGGTGCCGTTGCGGTGGCCGTCCGCATCCCGGGCGGGCTGGTTCTTGCCGACACGGCCGCGGAGCAGCGCGAAGATCACCGGCACGAAGAGCAACGTGGCCACCGTGGAGACCAGCAGCCCGCCGATCACCGCGCGGCCGAGCGGGGCGTTCTGTTCGCCGCCCTCGCCCAGGCCCAGGCTCATGGGCACCATGCCGATCATCATGGCCAGGGCGGTCATGATGACCGGGCGCAGCCGCGTGCGGCCCGCCTCCAGCGCCGCCCGGAACGCATCGCCGTGTTCCTCCAGTTGCTCGCGGGCAAACGTGACCACGAGGATCGAGTTCGACGTGGCCACGCCCACGCACATGATGGCCCCCATCAGCGCGGGCACACTCAGCGTCGTGCCGGTGATAAAGAGCATCCACGAGATGCCCGCCAGCGCGCCCGGCAGGCCGGTCAGGATGATGAACGGGTCCGTCCAGGATTGGAAGTTGACCACGATGAGCAGGTACACGAGCACCACCGCGCCGACCAGACCCGCCGCCAGGCCCACGAACGAGGCGTGCATCGTCTGCACCTGCCCGCGCACGATGATCTGGCTGCCGCGCGGCAGCTTGGAAGGCGGCAGCTTGAACAAATCCTGGCAGCCGGGCACGTGCGCGCTGATCCAGCCCTTGAAAGGCAACAGGTCCTTGTACCAGGGCAGGACGGGAACGATTTCCTCGACGATCTTGTTGATGTCCGCCGCCACGCCGCCCAGGTCGCGCCCCTGCGCGTTGCACAGGATGTCCACCACCGGGGTGAGGTTGTAGGTCGTCAGGATCGCCGGGCCGTTGGAGCGGTCCAGGCTGGCGAGGTTGACCAGGAGCTGGTTGGGCGCGCCGTTGGCGCTCGTGATGGGCAGGTCCAGGAGGTTGTCAATCGTCTGGAAACGGTACTGCGGGGCCGAAACGGCGAGGTTGTAGACGATGTGGTTCTTCGGGTTCAGGAAGAACGAGGGCGACACCTGGAAGCTGTTGCTCAGGGAGACGAGCAGGCTATTGGCCACGTCGCGCTCCGTCAGGCCGAGCTGGTTGGCCTTGGAACGGTCCACTTTCAGGTTGATCTTGGGCTGGTTGAAAAGCTGGTAGATGTGCGAATCCACCGCGCCGGGCACGTGCCTGATCTTCTCGGCCATGTCCTTGGCCACGGCGAGGTTGCCCTGCACGTTCCGGCCCACGAACTGGATGTCAATCGGCGCACTGACCCCGAAGTTGAGGATCTGGCTGACGATGTCGGCGGGCTGGAAGAAGAACTCGACGCCCGGGAATCGTTTGGGCAGTTCCGCGCGCAGCCGGGCGACGTAGCCGGCCGTGGGTCCGTGCTTCTCCTGGTTGAGCGCGCAGAGGATCTCCACGTCGCCCGTGCCGATGGTGCCGTTGTTGGCGTAGGAGGTGTTGATACCGCTGTAGGGCAGGCCGATGTTGTCGATGATGGTTTCCACCTCGGCGCGCGGGAGCTGCGTGCGGATAAACTCCTCGACGCGCGAGGCCGCGTCGGCCGTTTCCTCGATGCGCGTGGCCGTGCGCACGCGCATGTGCAGGCGGAACTGCCCGGCATCGACGGTCGGGAAGAAGTCCTGCCCGACCGTCAGCAACAGGCCCGTGGAGAGCAGGCACACGCCCAGGAATCCGAGCACGAACGTCCAGCGCAACCGCAGCGCCCCTTGCAGCCAGCCCACGTAGCGGTCGCGGAAGCGCGCGAAGCGGTCCTCGAACCCGGCCTGGAACCGCCCGAAGAAGCCCAGCGGAGCCCCGCCGTGCCCGTGGACCAGGTGCTCGCGCCCGCTCTGGAAATATTGCACCATGGTCGGCACCACCGTGCGCGAGAGGATGTAAGAGGCCAGCATGGCGAAAACCACCGCCTCGGCCAGCGGCACGAAGAGGTAGCGCGCCACCCCCGCCAGGAAGAACATCGGCAGGAAGACGATGCAGATGCAAAGGGTCGAAACCAGCGCGGGCAGGGCAATCTGCTGCGCTCCGTCGAGGATGGCCGTCGTGGCGTCCTTGCCCATCTCCAGGTTGCGGTCGATGTTCTCGATCTCCACCGTGGCGTCGTCCACCAGGATGCCCACCGCCAGCGCGAGGCCGCCCAGGGTCATGATGTTGATCGTCTCGCCCAAAAAGCTCAGCACGCAGATCGAGCAGAGGATCGACAGGGGGATGGAAACGGCGATGACGACCGTGTGCCGCCAGTTGCCCAGGAACAGGAGGATCATCCCGGCCGTGAGCACGGCGGCGATGGCCGCCTCGACGAGCACGCCCTTGACCGACGCCTTGACGAAGATCGACTGGTCGAACAGCGTCTTGATGGACAGTTCCGGCGGCAGCGTCGTGAGCAGTTGCGGCATCCGCGCCCGGATGGTGTTGACGATGGAAAGGGTCGAGGCGACGCCCGACTTGTACACGGACAACAACGCGCCGCGCTGGCCGTCCTGGTGGACGATGTTGGTCTGCGGGGTGAAGCCGTCGCGCACGCTGCCGATGTCGCGCACGTAGACGATGGCCCCGCTGCTGCTCTTGACGGGGATGTCGCCGATGCCGTTGATCGTTTCCGGGCTGGCGTTCATCTCCACGTCGCTCTCCAGGTTGCCGAGCTTCACGCTGCCGCTGGGCAGCACGAGGTTCTGCACGCTGACGGCGTTGACCACGTCCGTGGGCGAGAGCCCCCGCGCGGTGAGCTTGGCCGGGTCGAGGTCGATCATCACCGCGCGCTGCTTGCCGCCGAAGGGGTAGGGGATGGCCGCCCCGGGCACGTCGGCGAAGGCGGTGCGGACGAAGTTGATGGCGTAGTCGTAGAGTTCCTGCTCGCCGAGCTTCTCACTGCTCAGGCCCAACTGGAGGATGGGCACGCTGCTGGCGTTGTAGGAAATGATGAGCGGGGGCGTGATGCCCGTGGGGAGCTGTTTGAGGATGGTCTGGCAGATGGCCGTGACCTGCGCGATGGCCGCGGGCAGTTTGGCGGTCGGCTGGAAGAAGACCTTGGTGACGCTGATGCCGTTGAGCGCGGTGCTCTCGACGTGCTCGATGTCGTTGACCGTGGTCGTGAGCACGCGCTCGAAGGGACTGGTGATGCGGTCGCCGAACTGCGAGGCGGGCAGGCCCGTGTACTGGAACACGATGGACACGACCGGGATGTCGATGTTCGGGAAGATGTCCACCGGCGTCTTGTAGATCACCAGCGGGCTGGCGAGCAGCAGCAGCAGCGCGGCGACGATGAAGGTGTAGGGCCGCCGGAGGGCGAGTTGGACAATCCACATAATCGAAAAATGATCAGCGCACCAACGACCGGAGCCCGGCGATTAGCAAGGCCAACTCTGCAGGGAATCGTAAGGCAGGGCCGACCGATCCGGACGGGCCCACGTTCGGAGGGCGGCGCGCCCCGTGCCGGTTGCCCCCGAACGCCCGCCCCGTTCAGCCTTCGTTGTTCGCCGCGGTGGCCTCGTCCGCCAGGCCCGTCTTCCACGCGGGCGTGACCCGCATCGAACGGCTTTCCTGGCCGGTGCGGACCTCGGCGGCACTCGCGCCTTGCCCGGGCTTGGGCAACACCCAGCGGTTCACCAGCGACAGCACGCGCAGCGTCAGGTTCGGGCACGCGGCCATGGCGATCTCCGCCGCGCGCGACGACAGCGGGAACGACAGAAACCCTTTCCCCGCGCGGCACGCCTCGACGATCTGCCGCGCGGCGGTTTCGGCGCTGACGGAATCCAGCGGAAAGCTGTTCGACGTGCTGAACCAGTCGAACTCCTCGGCGTGCTGGCCCTTGAACTCCGCGTGGACGTGCGAGCCCGTGCGCAGCAGGCCCGGGCAAACCGTCGTGACGCGGATGTTCTCGCGCGCCAGTTCGACCGTGAGCGAACTCGACAGGCCCACCAGCGCGAACTTGCTCGCGTTGTAGGGCGCGAGGTGCGGCACGGCGATCCGGCCGCCGATGGAAGCCACGTTGACGATGCGCGCGCCTTGGCTGGCCCGCAGGTGGGGCAGCGCGGCCCAGCTCGCGTGGAACGCGCCCCAGAAGTTCGTCGCCATCGTGCGCTCGAAGTCTGCGGGCGTCATGTTCTGGAGCGGCCCGGCCTGGATGATCCCGGCCACGTTGACGAGCACGTCCAGCGCGCCGAAACGTTGCGCGACCGCGGCAACGGCCTGCTCGATTTCGGGCGCGGCAGTGAGGTCGCAGGGCACGGTGAACACCTCGGCGGCCGGGGTTTCACCAGGGGTGATGGCGAGCAGGTCCGCGCGGGCGCGGGCAAGTTCCCCGGAGTCGCGGGCGAACAGGGCCACGTGCGCGCCTTCCGCCCGCAGCCGCCGGGCGATGGCGAGTCCCAGGCCGCGCGAGCCGCCGGTAACCACCGCCACCTTGCCCGCGAAGAATTTGCCGTCGCGCCCCAGACGTGCCGCCGCCGCTGCTGCTAACAGGGCCAGCCCGGCGAGAGGCAGCAGGAAATCGGAGGAACGGGAACGTTTCATGGAAGTCAGAAGGCAGGAGGACGGAGCAGCCGGAGACAAACGGCGGAACGTAAACGCACCGGGTGGAACAGCTATTCCGCCGCTGGATTCAGCTTTGGACTTACTTTCCCGCCTTCTGCCTTCTGCCTTCTGCCTTCCGCCTTATCTCTTCGCCAGGGCCGCCGTGAAATGGCGGTTGCGCTCGTTGTGCTCCTCCACGGCGGGGACCACCAGCGCCGCGAATTCCCCGATGTCTTGGTAGCTGATGACCTGATCCACGCTCCACGCATACGCGTTCATCTCGTCGCCCGTGGCGAACGCCTGGCAGAGCAGCACCACATACGTCTGGCGGCGGTCGTCCATGGGCATCGTGCTCAGGTGCTGCAACACGGCGTTCCCGCCGATCTCGCAGCCTTCCAGATTCTCCACCAGCACCGTCAGCTCATAGGCCCGCGTGGACATCCGGGTGAGCGCCGTCTGGTGGCTGGCCGCGTGATGGACCTTGTAACCGATGCCGCGCAGTTGGCCGGTCAGATATTCGAGGTAGCTCGGCTCGTGGCAGCAGACGATGGCGGCGCGGTCCTCGCGGCCGATCTTGTCCTCCTGGTCGAGCGGGACCCGGGAAACAGGCGCGGCGGCAGCGGCGGGAATCTGGATGCGCAGGGGCGTGGTCATGGCGGAAAGTCGGAAGTCAGAAGTCGAAAGTCGGAAGCCGGGGGCGGGGGATCACTTCGCCAACTGCAAGCTGGGGGCCGGCTTGGCGAGCGCCGGGACGGCCCCGGGGGCGGGGACGCCACCGGGCAGCGGCGGCGGCGCGGGCGCGGGTTCCTGCGGGGTGAGGTGCGCCATGCGCAGGCCGCTGGCCTCCTGCCGCTGGTTGATCGCGTGCTTGTGCTGGTCCACGCCCCGGCCGACGACCGGCTTGCGCGAGGCATACGCCAGCGCGGTCTCCTCCTCGATGCACCCCGCCTTGAACGACGCCAGGATCGACTGGTCGAACGTCTGCCAGCCATACGTCGCGCTGGCCGCCGTGATGTCGTAGAAGTTGCGCTCCTCGCTCTCGCCGAGCAGGATCGCCTCGCGCGTGCGCAGGTTGCTGCCCATGATCTCCATCACGAGCTGCCGCCCGCCGCCGATCTTGGGCGCGAGCCGTTGGGCGACGATGTAGCGCAGCGTTTCCGCGAGCCGCTGGCGCATCTGCCCCTGCTCGGCCTGGTCGAACATGCCCAGGATGCGGTTGATGCTCTGCCCGGCGTTGATCGTGTGCAGCGTGCTGACGACGAGGTGGCCCGTCTCGGCCGCCGTGATGGCGATTTCCGTCGTCTCGCGGTCGCGCAGCTCGCCGACGAAGATGACCTTCGGGGCCTCGCGCAACGCCGCGCGCAGGCCGACGGCGAACGTGCTGAAATCGTTGCCCAGCTCCCGCTGGCAAAACGTGCTCGTTTTGTGCGGATGCATGAACTCGATGGGGTCCTCCAGCGTGACGATGTGGCCGGGCAGCTTTTCGTTGAACTCGTTGAGCACGGCGGCCAGCGTCGTCGTCTTGCCCGAGCCCGTGGCCCCGGTCACGAGAATGAGACCCGTTTTCTCCAGCGTCATCTTCTCGAACACGGGCGGCAGGTTGAGCGCCGCGACCGTCGGAATCTTTGACGCCAGGATGCGCATGACGATCCCGTAGCTGCCGCGCTGGCGGAAGATGTTGACGCGCAGGCGGCAGCGGTTGCCGACGGTGTAGGAGCTGTCGCAGGACCCGCTGTGGATGAGGTCGTGGACCAACCGGGCGTCGTTGCCGACGAGGACGTTGACGATGCGTTCGACGTGGAAGGGCGTCAGCACCGCGACGGGCGGATCGACCACCACGGGCTTGAGCTTGCCGTGGGCCTCGACCTGGAAAGGCCGCCCCACCACGAAAAACAGGTCGGCGATGCCCTCGTGGCTGTCGAGGATGACGTTGAGCAGGTGATCAAAGTGCGCTTTGAGCATGACAGCATGTTCTCAAAGCAAAAAGCGGGCCGCCAACGCGCCGGACGGCGTGGGGGAGGAGAGAAAAAACGGAGGGTGGCATCGGCCGGTGGGCAGCCGGTGACGCGGCGGCCGGACGTTGATCCCCGAAAACACCGGAGGCCGCGGCGACGAACGCCGCGGCCTCCGCTCGAACGACGGACGTTGGCGTGGGCCAACCCCGCCTCACGGCTTCTTGTCGTGCCCGCCGTGCCCGCCGTTGCCGCCGTGCTGGCCGCCCTGCGCCGGGGCCCGGGTCGGCTGCGGGACCCGCTGCGGAACCCGCTGGATGTTGTGCTGCGCGCCGTTCCTGGTGCCATTGCTGCGAAGTGACTGCCGGCCTTGCCCCTGCCCGGCGGAGCGGAAGTTGGTGATGCGCCCGTTGTGCACGGTTTGCCGGCCGGCGTTGTTGTTGAATCCGGTGCCGCGCTGGCCCGCCCCGCGCTGGCCCGCCCCGCGCTGGCCCGCCCCGCGCTGGGCGAAGGTCCGGCTGGCTTTCTGGCGGTTGGCGGTCTGCGCGCCGGTGGGCGCGAGGCGCGCCCCCCGCGAGGCGGCGAGCTGCGCGGTGGTCGGGCGAACGTTGACGCCCCCGCGTCCGTTGAAGCTCGCGCGGCTGTTGGTCACCCGGTTGGCGGCCTTGCGGTCCACGTAGGTGTTGTGGATGATCCGCGTGTTCACCCGGGTGATGGCCGTGTTGTAGCGGAACGAGCGGCCATCCCACCGGCCGCCGTAATACCCGTAGCCGCCGTAGCCGTAACCGTAGTTCACGCCGCCGTAGAACCCGACCGTCGGACCCCAGTAACCCTGGTTGAAGGCGTAGAAGCCGTTGTTGTAGCCCCAGTAGCCCGGGGTCCAGAGGTAGCCGATGCGGGGCGGGGCCACCCAGACGCCATCCACCCAGTAGTAGCCGCTGCCATCGTCGTAGGCCCAGTAGCCGGGCGTCCAGAGGTAGCCGTCCACCGGGCAGGCTGGCTGGGCGTACACGGGCAGCACGGGCGGGGCGATGTTGATCGACACGCCGACGAAGGCCTGCGACGAGGCTGCCGACAGGACGCCGAAGAGGAGAATCAAGAGGAGGGAGCGTAGTTTCATGGATGGATGGAGGCGGGAGGGTTCAGGTTTACAGCACAGACGAGGCCAGGCGATAGTAAATTCAACCGCAACTCTCCGTTCCGGTTGCAACCCGTCTTCTTTTCCCCGCAAGCACCGGTCCCGGTCGGCCGCCGGGTCAGCGGGCGGCGGGCGGCGGACCTTTCGCGGCTCCGGGCGGCGGTCGCCAGTACCAGAGCTTGCAGACCTCGCGGCTCTTGACCGCCCCGGGACGAATGAGCAGCAGGCAGCGCCAGAGCAGGCCCCACTGCCCGTACCATTCGACCTTGCGGGCCGATGTCACCACCGGCGCGATCTGCAACACCTCGAAGCGCAGCCGCCGCGCGCGGCCCCAGCGCTTGATCCGCCGCGAGAAGTAAATCTCCTCGCCCGCGTACACGGTCTCGTCGAATCCGCCGACCGCTTCCCACGCCTCGCGCAGACAGAAGATGTAAGAGCCCGCCGCCCATCCAATCGACGCGGAGACGCGGTTCCACAGCCACAACATGCCCGCCGCGAACGGGCCGGTGCGCGCCAGGTCAAACCGCAGCGCCGACCCGCCCCCACATACCTGGCCCGAGCCGAGCCGCCGCAGGGTTTCACCGAGCAGTTCGGCGGAAAGCAGGGTGTCGGCATCCAGGAAGATGAGCCACGGGCTCCGGGCCGCCCGGGCGGCGGTGTTGCGGGCGCGGCTGATCTGATTGTGCGGTTCGTGGACGACCCGG
>CAXTVY010000061.1:0-19860 GCA_964247665.1 uncultured Chthoniobacterales bacterium
CCAGTGGAACGAGGTCGCCATCCCGTACTGGTAGGAGCAGACGAAGTTCGCCGCCGACCACGGGATCAGGAAGGTCGCCCTGGAAGCGCACCCCGGCTTCCTCGTGTACAACCCGGAGACGATGCTGCGCCTGCGCGACGCCACGAGCCAGGTGCTCGGCGCGAACTTCGATCCCAGCCATTTCTTCTGGCAGGGCATCGACCCGGTCAAGGCCGTGCGCAAGCTCGGTGCGGCGGGCGCGATCCACCACGTCCACGCCAAGGATACGGGGTTGTACAAGGTCAACGCCGATTACGACGGCTACCTCGACACGAAGCCGTACCGCGACGGAGCCAACCGCGCGTGGATTTTCCGCACCGTGGGCTACGGGCACGGCGCGGATTTCTGGGTGGATTTCGTGAGCGCCCTGCGCCTCGTCGGCTACGACGGCACGCTGAGCGTGGAGCACGAGGACAGCCTCATGTCGCCCAACGAAGGGTTGCGCAAGGGCGTCGAGTTCCTGCAAGGCATCGTCCTGCGCGAGCCGCCGGGCAGCGTCACCTGGGCCTAGCCGCCCGGCGTGTTCATCCCTCGGGCGGGTCGATCCACACCGCCTGCCGTGCGATGGCGAAGCGTTCGTGCCGGAACGCTTCCCAGCCCGCCCGGCGGGCCAGGACCGGAAGCTCCGCAAAGCTGAACGCCCGGCGCACGGAGACCCGGGCGTCGTATTTCGTCATCGGCTCGCGGTATAACACCGCCGTCATCAGCCACACCCCGGCGGCGGCCGTCCAGCCGCGTTCCAGGTCGGCCACCACGACCGCGAGGCGGGCCAGGTCGCGGCAGCGCCGCAAGACGTGGACGGCGTCTTCCTCGCTGAAGTGATGCAACGCCAGCGAGCAGAACACGAAATCATAGCTGCCCGCTTCGCCCGCCACGGTGCGAGCGTCTCCTTCCACGAACGTGATCTCCGGGTAAGGGGCGCTCAACCGGCGCGCGATTTCGAGCGATGACGGTTGGAAGTCCACCGCCGTCACGGTCAGTGAAATGCGGCGCGCGCGTGCCCAGTCTACCATGAGGCGCGGGATGTCGCCGGAGGCCGTGCAGAGATCGAGCACGCGGTAGCTGCCGCCAGGTTGGAGCCAGCGTGACAGAAACCGGCGGATGAGACGGTGGCTGCCGAAGTTCCGGTTGATGCGGACGAGATTTTCCAGGTCCACCGCCAACTCGGCTGACACCGGCTGCGGGCGGTCCATCAGTTCCGGTGCGGCCGGGTCAAATTCACGCGCAAACATGGCGGTCCGGGTTCCGGCATCCGATCAACGCAGTGCCAGCAGCGCGAGCATCCGCCCGGTACGGCCTTTTTCGCGGCGGTAGGAATAATACCGCTCCGGGTCAGCGGCGGTGCACGTCCCACCGTCCGTCACCTGCCGCAAGCCGAGCGCGTGTCCCTGCGCGACGATCTGCGCGGCGAAATCCACCTCGTACCAGGGTGGGCGGATGCAGGGGCCAAGTTGCGCCACCACATCCCCGGGCTGCGTGCCGAAACGCTCACGCATCGCTTCCACGGTGGCGGCGGTGATGTTCGATTCCGTCCCTTTCCGGCCCGAATGGGCGAGTCCGATCACCCGCCGCACCGGGTCCACCAGGTAAACCGGGCAACAGTCGGCCACGTAGATGCCCAGGCAGAGGTCGGTGCGGTTCGTCACCAGTGCGTCCGCTCCCGCCACGGGTCCTTTGGGGGGCCAATCACCGGCGGCAAAGGCAGCGACGGTTTTGCCGTGGACCTGCTCCGCCGTGACAAACGCCCGGCCATCCAACCCGAGGCGTTGCCGCGCGTGGTGGTGACACACGCGCAGGCGCTCCAGGGCGAGCGTCCGGTCCACTTGCACATCCACCCCCGGCACCCGCCCGACGAACCCGTGGCTGATCGGGAGGTCCCCTAGCGCCGGGAAGAACTCTATCGGCAGCGGGGGGGCCACGGCAGGGTCAAGAGTCTTCATGCCGCATCCCGTCGTGCGCCGGTGGTTGCCGCGCCTAATCCCCGAACAGGTATTGCCGGTCCTTCACCGGCTTGACCGTTTTCTTTTCACCGTTGGCGGTGTTCCGGTCCTTGACCGGCTTGCTCGGGTTCTCGGCGTTGATCTTCTGGTCGATGGGACGGCCGGTGCCGCGCTGAACGGTGTCCGGAGTCTTGATGAAGCCGCGTGACATCGGCTGACCCTGAGACGCCGTCCCGGTCGAATCGACGCCGTTGGGATAACGGCGGTTCGTGAGCGGGTCGATGAACGCCTCGTCGTACACGGTGCTCGTACCGGTCACGCGCTCGTAGTTGCTCAACGCCACCGCGTAATTGTAGCGGGCCTGCAACTCGGTTGTCTGCGCCTGCAAGAGCGAATTTTGTGACTGGAGTACGTCGAGCTGTGTGCCCGCGCCTGCCGAAAGCCGCGCCTGCGAGAGCCGCACGGCCTCCTCGGCCTCGCTGACGTTGAGCACCTGGCTGGCGATCAACTCCTGGTTTTGTTTGAGCGACAGGAAGTTATTCTGGATGTCCTCCACGACCATGTTGACCGTGTCGAGGTAGGTGATCCGCGCCTCGCGCAACTGCGCCCGGGCCTGCTTGACCGCGCCGTAAGTCGCCAATCCGTCGAAGATGTTCCAGTTGAAGTTCGCGCCGTAGAACCAGCCGTTGAGCGTCTGGCCCAGATCGTCGCTGATGGAGTTGCTGCGGCTCTCGAAACCACCCTGCGCGACCAGCACCGGCTGGTAACCAGCGGCGGCGATGCGGATCTGCTCGACCTCGCTGAGAATGTTGAGCTGCTGCTGCTTGAGGACGGCGCGGTTGGCCTTGCCCGCCGCCACACCCAACTCGGGTTTGAAGTTCTGCGGGTGGTAATCCAGGTTGCCGACGAGGTTGAGCGGCGCCTGCTTCTCCTGGATCGGGCCATATTCGATGCCCAGGGTGCGGGCGATCCCGATGTAAGCCAGCGAGAAGTTGTTGCCCGCCGTGATGACGTTCGGACGCTGGTTGGACACGGCGACGCTCGCCTGGAGCACGTCGAAGCGCGGCACGGTGCCTGCCGCGAAGCGGTTCTGCTGATCGGTGAGCTGACTCTGGAGCAGGCGCAAGTTCTCGTTCTGGATGTCGATCAGCGCCTTGTCCACCAACACCGTGTAGAACTGCGTCTTGACGTTGTTGATCGTGGTATCCACCGTCTCGCGCAACGCGTAGTAGGCCGCGTCGCGCAGGAAACGCGCCTGCCGGATCGAAGGCGGGATGCCCGCGTTGTAGATCGTCTGCTGGACCTCGACCTGGATCGTGTAACTGCGGTTGTTTTCGGTTTCGCTGCCGCCGAGCAGCGTGCTCAACGGAATGTTCGGCCCTGCGGTGTTGTTGCTGGTGTTCACCGTGACCAGACTCAGGTTGTTGAGAGACGCCCCCGCGGCGGAAGTGCCGGTGCCGGTGGTGCCTGACCCGGTGGTGCCGGTGCCGGTGCCCGTACCAATGGTGCCGACCCCCGTGCCGGAAGTGGGGGCCGTCGTGCCGAGCGATGTCGAGGTGGTGCCGAGACTGCCGCCACCCGATTCCAACAGGTTGCGGTCGGTCGCCGAAAAAGTGCCCGTGGCAACTACGTGCGGCAGCGCGGCGGCGCGGACCTGGATGAACGCTCCCTGGAGGCGCTGGATCTCCTGGAGTTGGCGTTGGATATCCGGGTTGCGGTGGAGCGCGATGTCGATGGCGTCGTCGAGCGTCAGGTGGCGCAGGCGCTGGCCC
Source organism: uncultured Chthoniobacterales bacterium (assembly GCA_964247665.1). GTDB lineage: Bacteria > Verrucomicrobiota > Verrucomicrobiia > Chthoniobacterales > SZAS-18 > CAHJWO01. Next base: position 3,752 of record CAXTVY010000061.1, read on the forward strand.
AGCGCGTCACTCATCGGCGTGTTGCGCGGCGGGTTGTCGCCGCCGCGCACGACGGGCGCGGCGAGGGACAACGGAATGGAGAGCCCGGCAACGGCGGCCAGGACCTTGGGAATACGACGGCGGATCTTCATGACTTGCACTTGGAAGGCTGTGATTGCACCACGACACGGTGGATTTTCCGGTAAACCCGCAGCCACGCCTTTTGCTCGGACGCGGTGAGGTGGTTCATGGTGAGATTGAGGTTGTGGATCATATCATCTTTGATGTGAGTCACCAGTGCCGCGCCGCGCGCGGTGATTTTGACGAGCACCTTGCGCCGGTCGTCCGTCGAGGCGGCTCGCTGGACGTAGCCAAGCGTTTCCAAGCGGTCGACCAGGCCCGTGGCGGCGGCGGTGGTGTGCTGCATCCGCGCGGCGATCCCGGACATCGTCAGGGCATCGCCTTGGTTGAGTGCACCCAGCAGGAAGAACTGGGGAAAGGACACGTTGCCGCTGGATAATTCGCGCGTCAGGTTGTTGAGGAAACAACGGTGCAGGTATAGCAGAATGTCCGTCAACTCGGCGGTGTCCACGCACGGTGCCGCGACGCGTGGCGGGGTCTGCGGAGCGGGTTTGATCTTCAAGGAAGCGGTGAACGGGTGACGGGCGGCGGAATAGTTAAGGCGCTTAATTATCAGTTCCCCTTATCGTGTCAAGCACTACGACAATTTGCGACACTCTTCGCCGCGCTGAACTTCAGTCCCAGACCAGCGCTTCCACCGGGCTGCCCGCCGGGAGGATCGCCCCCGGTTCGATGCGCACGAGCACGCGGCTGCGGCTCAGGGCGTACAGCGCGTGCGATTCCTGCCGGCCGCTCGTGGCGAAGCGGCCGGTTCCATCGAGCGAACCGCGCAGGTAGTGGGGTCGAGTTCCCCGGTTGACGAGTTCGCTGGCGGCGGTTGCCGGAACCCGTGGCAGTTGCGTTTCATTAGGCGCTGCACCCAGGAGCTTGCGCAACGCCGGCCGCACAAACAGGAGGAACGTCACGAACGCCGACACCGGATTTCCCGGCAGGCCGAAGACGTGTGTGCCGCCCGCCGCACCTCGGGACGGCGTGCGTCCATACAAGAAGGGCTTGCCGGGTTGCATGAACACGCGCCACAGGTCGATCTGCACGCCCGCCGCCCCCAGCCGTTCCTTGACGAAGTCGCGCTCCCCGACGGACACGCCCCCTGCGATGACGAGCGCGTCGTACTCGCGCAGTCCGAGGGTAAGTTTGGCGTCGAGGTCGTCGCGTTCGTCGCGCGCCCGTTCCAGCACGGTCACCTGCGCGCCGCAAGCGGCGGCGAGAGCGGCGAGCGTGACGCTATTGCTCTCATAAATTTCGCCCGCGCCGAGCGGCTGGCCCAGGGTTTGCAGTTCATCCCCGGTCGCCAGGATGGCCACCTGGGGCGCGCGCGCCACGCCGACCCGGGCGATCCCCTGCGAGGCGAGCAGCCCGAGCCGTTGCGGGCTGAGTCGTTCGCCCGGGCCGAACAATTTCTGGCCGAGCGCCAGGTCGCCCCCGGCCCGGCGGATGAACTCGCCCGGTGCCACGGCTGCGCCCAGCACGATGGCCGTTCCCTCGCGTTGTACGTCCTCCTGCATGACCACGGCGTCGGTGCCGGCGGGCACCGGCGCGCCCGTGAAGATGCGCACCGCCTGTCCCGCTCCCACCTGCAATCCGCGGGCGGCACCGGCCGGTTGCTCGCCGGTGACTTCCAGCCGGGTGCCCGCCGGTAACCCCGTGGCCGCGCCGCCGAAGCTGAGGGCGTAACCGTCCATTCCGGAGTTGTCGAAGCCCGGCAACGCCTGCGTGGCAACGAGGTGTTCGGCGGCAAAGCGGCCCGCCGCTTGCAGCAAGGGCAATCGCTCCGTCGGCAAGGCGGCGACCTGATCGAGGATGCGCTGGCAAACCTCTTCCACGGTGAGCAACGGCCGGGCGTCCTGCGCGGGTTGGGAGGCGGGTCCGGTCATGGCGTGGCGTGCGGGGTAGGTGAGGGGGCGGTGGCGGGAAACAGCGTGGTGGGCACCAGGAACGAGGTCACTGGAGGGGTCGGGGCAGGCGGAGGCAGCGTGTTCCCGCCCTGGATGAAATAAATCTCGTCGCCGATGTGTGGCTCCCCGTTGATCACGTCGGCAACGACGAAGGGCGGCCGGTGTTCGGCGGAAATGCGCACGATGGCCGCCGGCCGGGCTGGCCCCGCCGTTTCCGGATGCACGCAACTCAGTTCCTGCCCGTCGCGGATGGCCGTGGTGTTGTCCGCGGCGAAGATCTCCACCAAGACAAACCGGCCGCCGGTGCCAACGGTGCGGATGGTGCCGATGCGGTGTCCGGGCAGCGGGCGTCCGGATTTGGTCGCGCCAGCCGTTTCGTGCGCGGGTCCGGTTGTCATGCCCGGCGGAGGCTGGGCTGTGCCGGATGCGGCGGTCCGGTTGGCCGTGGCGGTCGCGGGCTTCGCCTTGGCTGAACGGCCGGGAAAATGGAAGCAGGCGGTTGTGAGCCAGGCAAGCAGGATCGCGCAGAGGATTGTCCCGGGCGGTAATCGGCTCGGTGGCAGGCGGAGGGAAGGCATCCTTGAGAGAAGGCTTGCCACGGAAGATTCGGGAAAGCAATGCGTGAGTAAAAGCTCCACGGTCGTCCGCGATTCTTCATTGACCGCCGGGACCAATGTGCGATAGCTTTTCATCCAAGCGCCGGACGGCGCACTATTTTCTTTGGTGAGGTGGCTGAGTGGTCTAAAGCAAAGCTTTGCTAAAGCTTCGTAGCTCAAAAGGTTACCGAGGGTTCGAATCCCTCCCTCACCGTTTTGATTTGCAAGGACTTACGTGCTTTCTCGCGAACCTGCTGACAGATTGCTGACAAAGCTCGGCTGGTCTTATCCAGCCACAGGCTTCCCATCCATGCCCAGCACCCGGCGCTCGTCCGCCGCTCCCGAAGACATGATGCCGAAGTAAGCGGCGGGATCGATGTCCGCCGGCACGGCGTCGTAGTTGACCTTGATGCGGTCCACGCTGGTACCCAGGCGTTCGGTCACCTCGGCCGCATTGCCGAGTTGGGCCATCAGGTGCGTGGCCGCCGAGTGGCGCAATCCGTTTTTGAACTACGGCCGCCCGGCCGCCTTCGCCAGACGCTTCGAACAGCTTCCGCTAAGCTCATGCCGTCGGGCAGCAGCGACTTCGCGGAAACGTATTTCGCTAGCGCCACATGCAGGGGCGGGGCCTTACCGCCCATTTTGCCGAGTTCCTCCACGGCATAATAGTACCCCTGCATGTCGGCCGCCGAAAGGTCGCCCGCCTGCACCCGGCCGTTCTCGATGCCGGTGGCTTTTTCCTCGGCCGCTTCAATGACCTTGGCCAGCGTGGCGCGCGTCAGGCGTTCGGCCTTTCCGGCCACATAGTAGCGGAACTGGAAACCGTGCCGCGTTAACTTGTAGACCGGGATCGAGGTACGCCTGACCTTGGCCACATGGGCGAGTTTGCATTTTAGCGTGGTCACCGTTTTGCTTGACTTCATGGAGCAGAAGGAACAGGCGATGCTAGCGATATTGTGAGAGTGCAATGGTGAGCCTTCCGGCCTCGTAGGCAAAAATCAGAGGCAAGGGCACAAGTGCTGACACAAACGGCAGTTAGGTAGTGGGTATTAGTTAAATGACAGGCCGTTGGTTATAATCATGGAGGAACAACCGCAAAGCGAGGTCGTATATTCGCTCGTATTTGGAGAAGGAAAGAGTCTTGCGCACGAAACGGCCCAAGCGTTGGCGCAGGGTGTTGTTGAAGCGTTCGACGTGGCAGGTTTGGCCTTCGGCTTTGCCCGTGCAGCGATGCGTGCGCCGCGGGAACACCTCGTCATATGCCAGCCAGAAGTCGCTGCGAGTGGCGCGACAACGGTAGTCGGGCGGGATGCGCTCGCGCAGGGCACGGGCACTCGTCCAACTCCAGCACGTCACTTGGCTCGGCGGCCAGCAGCGTTTCGCTCAAGGGCGGGAGGTTCTCGGCTTTTTTTAAAACCAGCGCGAGATCGTGTGCCGGTCCACGCCGAAGACACGTTGCGCTGCGCGCAGGCTCAAACGTTCGGTGGCAACAGATCGGAGCACTTTCGCCTTGCGTGCCGGTGCCGTCTCCCGGCTCTTGGGACGCAACACCCGGCAGGTCCCGCACGCCCGGCAACGAAACTGTTGGTGGCCGCAGATATTCTTGCCGTTTTTGACGATGCGCCTGCCACCGCAGGCTGTGCAACACGGGGCAGCTTCCGCCGCCAGCGAGGATGTTCTTGCCATCGCCTATCCTCGTCGATGACCCCGAGACTGTCATTTGATCAGCACCCACTACCCACGTGTTTATTCAACGCTTATCAGGCCTTCAACTTGGGCGATCAATTTCCCCGTCTCTTGTATCCAAGTACAGAGCACCGGCCTCATTTGACGGTCGGTCTCGGTTTCTTCATCCATCTTAGCGAGAGCCTGCTCGTGCAAGTAATGAGCAAGTTCTAACGCCTTTAGCGATTGGAACATCGCTCGTCCTACATCATTCGACAGCGTGATCGAAGCCATGCCTCCATTATGACAACCCGGCCCGGGTGTGTCCAGTTCGCCCTCGTTCGGCACCGAAGCGGGTTTCCAGGCTTCAGGAAGCTTGGCTCCATTGAAGTGAACTGACACCGTTACGCCGCACAGAATGACAGATATTTTGGGGGCACACCTACCTTGGTTGACAACCCGCATCCTGCATCCTGCATCCTGCATTCTGCCGCCTTCTCAGGGCGCTCGTTGCGCCGTCTGATCGGGGATGTTTTTCTGCCGGAGCACCACCGAATTGATGTGGCCGTCGGCGTCCTTGGCGAAGCTGATCTGCGCCTCCACCATCGTCGGGAAGAAATCGGTTTCCGTTTCCGGGTAGACCTCCAGCTTGTCCTGACCCGTGAGCTGCACGAAATACCGGCTGCCCTCGCGGCTGAAAGTCAGGCCGGATTGCGGACCGAAGGCGTACCGACCCACGCATGCATCAGCCACTTCCGGTTTCAGCACGATGGCGACCCGCTGCTTCGGTTGCGCAGCCAGCTCAAACTGCGAGTTGAGCAAATGCAGGCCGATGTCGTCCACCGGGTTGGCCGTGTTGGACAGAACCACCACCCCGAGCCCGTCCACCGCGTCGAACCCGACGAAGCTGCGGTAGCCGCCCGTGCCGCCGTTGTGCCAGATGATCGGCGGCACATGCACGCGGTTGACGTGCCAGCCGAGCGCGATGTCCGTCGCGGGACCACCCGCGCCGTTGCGCACGATGTGCGTCAACGCAATGGCCGCGCCAAGCGGACTCTTTGTTGGGTTCAGGTTCGCGGCGAGAAACCTGAGCAGGTCGTCGGCGTCCGAGTGCAGACCGCCCGCCCCGGCGAACGCGCCGAGGTCCCAGTTCGCTGCCGGGGCCAGCCCACGGTCGTAGGGCGCGGCCAGCCGCTTGCGTTGTGCGGGCGTCAGCGTGATGGCTGTGTCGCCCATGCCCAAAGGCTTGCAGACGTTGTCCACGACCAGCGTCTCATAATCCGTCTGTGCACGGTTGGCGAGCGCCTGCCCGAGCAGCGCGCCGCCAAGGTTGGAATACTCGTATTGCGCGCCCACATCGTGCTTGAGGCGGCTCGCCGATACGAAGCCGTAGAGTTGTGCCACGGTGAGGTCCGCGTAGGGGTTCGCGTTGTCTTTGGGCTGGAAGCCTTCCGGGAAAGAAGGCAGGCCGGAGCGATGCGTGGCGAGGTCGAGCAGGGTGATGGGCCGCTGCCCCGACGCGGGCACTTGGACCTCCGGCGGCAGGTATTTGGCGACGGGGTCGTTCAAGGCCACCTGCCGCCGCCTGACCGCCTCGGCCAGCAGCAGCGAGGTAAACACCTTCGTCACCGAGCCGATCTCGAACAGGGTCTTGCCGTCCACCTCGCGGCCGTCCGCCAGCGCCGTCTTGCCGCAACCGACGACGCGCGGACCCTTCGCATCCAGCAGGCCGACGACGATGCCCACCCCGCGCTTGTCGTCGTCAATGCGGGTACGCAGGATCTGGTGGATTTCCTCGTCGGTCGGCATGTCGGCGCGCGCGGGCGCGGTGGAAAGCGCCAGCGCGACGCACAAAAAAAGAGGGGGCCAACGATGCATGGCCCCCTCTTTTAAACAGGGGCGCGTTTACTTGCCAGCAACAAACATCAGGCCGTTGTCGCGCACCTCGGCCACGATGTGGCTGCCTTCCTTGAAGCGGCCTTCGAGGATTTCCATGCTCAACGGATCGAGGATTTGCTTCTGGATGGCGCGCTTGAGCGGGCGCGCGCCGTACACCGGGTCGTAACCCGCCTGCGCCAGCAGCGCCGCTGCGCCGTCGTTGAGCGTGAGCGTCATCTTCATGGCGTCGAGCCGACGGGTCAGGCTCGCGAGCTGGATCGTGACGATACTCTTGAGGTCGGCGTCCGTCAGCCGGTCAAAGATGATGATCTCATCGACGCGGTTGAGAAACTCCGGCCGGAAGTGCGCGCGCAAGGCTTCCGTGACGCGGCGCTCGCTTTCCGTGGGCGAGAGTGCGGGGTCCAGGATGAACTGACTGCCCAGGTTGCTCGTCATGATGATGACCGTGTTCTTGAAGTCCACGGTGCGGCCCTGGCCGTCGGTGATGCGGCCATCGTCGAGCACCTGGAGCAACACGTTGAACACGTCCGGGTGCGCTTTTTCCACCTCGTCGAAGAGCACCACGCTGTACGGGTGCCGCCGCACGGCTTCGGAAAGCTGGCCGCCCTCGTCGTAGCCGACGTAGCCCGGGGGCGCGCCGATCAGCCGCGCGACCGTGTGCTTTTCCATGTACTCGCTCATGTCGAGGCGGACGAGATTGTTCTCGTCGTCGAAGAGGAACTCCGCGAGCGCCCGGGACAGCTCCGTCTTGCCCACTCCGGTCGGCCCCAGGAACATGAACGAGCCCACGGGGCGGTTCGGGTCCTGCAATCCGGAGCGCGAACGGCGCACGGCGTTGGACACGGCTTCAATAGCCTCGCGCTGACCGATGACGCGCTTGGCCAGGCGATCCTCCATTTTGACGAGCTTTTCGCGTTCGCCCTCCTTCATGCGTTGGACGGGGATACGCGTCCACGCGCTGACCACGTCTGCGATGTCATCGGGGGTGACTTCCTCCTGCAACATGCGCGAGCCGCCGCCCTGCACCTCGCCGAGCTTGGCGTTGTGGGCTTCGAGCCGCCGCTGGAGTTCCGGCAGCCGGCCGTATTGAATCTCGCTGGCCTTGCTCAACTCGCCCCGGCGCTGCGCCTGTTCGAGTTCCGTCTTCGCGGCGTCCACCTCGCGCTGGATGACCTGGGATTGGTCGATCTCGCTCTTTTCGGCCTGGAACTGGGCGGTGAGCCGGGCGCTCTGTTCCTTGAGGTCGGCGAGTTCCCGTTCGAGCTTGCCGACCCGTTCCTGGCTGGCAGCATCCTTTTCCTTTTGCAACGCCTGCCGCTCCATTTCGCCCTGCATGATCTGCCGGTCGATCTGGTCGATCTCGGTGGGCTTGGAATCCAGTTCGATCTTCAGGCGCGAGGCAGCCTCGTCCACGAGGTCCACGGCCTTATCGGGCAGGAAACGCTCGGTGAGATAGCGGTGGGAAAGCTGAGCGGCGGCGATCAGCGCGGAATCCAGGATGCGGACCCCGTGGTGCGCCTCGTACCGTTCCTTGAGCCCGCGCAAGATGGCGATTGTGTCCTCCACGCTCGGCTCGTCCACAATCACGGGTTGGAAGCGGCGTTCCAGCGCGGCGTCCTTCTCGATGTACTTGCGGTACTCGTCGAGCGTTGTCGCGCCGATGGTGCGCAGTTCGCCGCGCGCGAGTTGGGGCTTGAGCAGGTTGCTCGCGTCCACGGCCCCTTCCGCCGCGCCCGCGCCGACGATGGTGTGCAACTCGTCGATGAACAGGATAATCTCGCCCTCGCTGGAGGTGACTTCGTTGAGAAACGCCTTGAGCCGGTCCTCGAACTCACCGCGGAACTTGGCTCCCGCGATCATGGACCCGAGGTCCATGGCGATGATGCGCTTGCTCTTGAGCGATTCGGGCACGTCGCCCGCCACGATGCGCCGGGCGAGTCCCTCGACGATGGCCGTCTTACCCACGCCAGGATCGCCGATGAGCACGGGATTGTTCTTCGTGCGGCGGGAGAGCACCTGCATCAGACGGCGGATCTCGTCGTCACGGCCGATGACCGGGTCGATCTTGCCGCGCCGGGCCTTCTCCGTCAGGTCCTGGCCGTATTTTTCTAGAGTCTGGTACTTGCCTTCCGGGTTTTGGTCGGTGACGCGCTGGTTGCCGCGCACCTGCACCAGCGCCTGCATCAGGCGGTCGTGCGTGACCTGGTAATCCTGGATGAACCGCGCGGCGGGGTCGTTCCCCTTGGCCAGCGCGAGCAGATAGTGCTCGGCGCTCAGGAACTCGTCCTTGAGCGCGGTCATTTCGGCTTGGGCGGCATCCAGCGTCTGGCGCAAGTTGCCGGAGAGGTGGAGGTTGCCGGTGCCACCGACGATCTTGGGGCGGCGGGCGAGTTCAGCGTCGAGCCGTTCGCCGAGCTTGGGGGTGGAAACGCCGACTTTTTCGAGCAGGGGGCGCGTTACACCCTCGGATTGGTCGAGGAAAGCGCGGAGAAGATGTTCGTTGGTCAGTTCCGAATGCCCGCGCTCGGTGGCATCGTTCTGAGCGGCCTGGACGGCCTGTTGGGTCAGGGTGGTAAACTTATCGGGTTGCATGGAAATGCTGTATTAAAATGAGACACTTTCCAGCGCTCGCCGTTCATTCCGGGACGGAGATTCCAGAAATAATTCGATGGGTTCTAACCCTTTGACGGGAAGACAATGCATTGGTGGGAAGACTGACGGATGCGTTAGGCCCCTGTCTTTCTCCGCAAAATCGTCTACATTGCCAGTGGCTATGAAAACCTCACGATTCTACTCGTCATTATCGGCGGTGGTGGTTGGCTTAATTTTACCCGCAACTGGCAGTACCGTGTTTGCCTTCGGCGGATTTGGCGGAACAACTGGCGGCCCCGCTGCCGGTAGTGGTGGACACGGTGGCGGAGCCAGCGCGGCTAGTGGCCACGCGGCCGGTGCAGGCGGGGCAGCCCACGCCGTCTCGTTCTCGAACGGCGGGTTCCACGGCGGCATTTCGGGACGGACCGCGACGTTCGGCAACGGGGCCGCGAGTTTTAACAGCGGGCCGCATTATCTGCCGGGCGGCTTCACGCCGAATGTGTCGGGCGTCACGGGCCGGTCTTTCTCCCAGCAGCGGTATTCGTCCGCTTTGGCGGCGAGCCGACCGGTGACGGCCTCGCAGCAAGATTTCAGCGGGCAACGCAGCTTTGCCATGTCATCCTCCCGCGTCAGGAACGCCTGGACAGACTCGGCCGTGCGCGGGGGACGGACGGTAAACCGCCGGGTCGATGCCGACCTCGGCAACCGCTCCGACAACGCCTACCGCCAGTACATTGCCAACGGCAACTACAACGGGTTGACCGGTCCCGAAGGGGCTGCGGGCTCGTACTTGTATCCCGGAGCATATGGTTCCGCTTTGAACAACGATCTAAATGGCCAGTCGCCGCGCGGCGCACTCACGGGCAACCGACAGGTGCAGAGCTACGCGCACGAGCAACGCTGGTACGGCCGTGATGCCAAGTATCATCCTTACTGGCCAAACGGCTACTACCCCTACTTTGGCGGAACTGGTTATCCCTTCTTTGGCAGCTACGGCTATGGCGGCCTCGCTTACGGAGGCTTTGGGGATTACGGCAGTTATGGGGACGGCCTCTCCGGGGGGTACAGTGGTAACACCGCCGCGATCAATGGCGACGACCCGAACAACGCCGATCAATCGGTGGCCACGATGGATGATGGCCAGCCTTCACCAAACGCCAACCAGCCCCCGGCGGCGGCAAACCAGCCATCGGCCGAGCAAGCGACGGGTTCACTCGGGAACGGGCCGGATTCGCTCGTGGAAGCCGTGCAAGCGGAACTCGCGCGGCGCGGTTATTTCACTAGCAAAGTGGATTCCATCTATGGACCGGCGACCAAGGAAGCGCTCAGCCGCTTTCAGGCCGATCAGAAGCTGAGTGCTACAGGCCGGGTCAACGAGGCCACGCTGCACGCGCTCCAATTGGATTGAGCAGGCGCGTCACGTCTCGAAATGGCTGCGCGTTTCGAGCCAGCGGGCCAGAAACGTGATCGGCAGCGTCAGCAAGAGGTAGCCGACGGCAATCGTGCCGTAACATTCCAGCGCGCCATAGGTGATGTTGCTCGTCTCCATGGCGTTCTTGGTGAATTCGCCCACCGAGATGATGGATAACAAGGCGCTGTCTTTGATCAGCGAGACTAACTGACCCGCCAGCGGCGGCATGATCTGGCGCAACGCTTGCGGGAAGATGACATAGCGGTATGTCTGCGCCGAGGTGAGTCCAATGGCCTTGGCGGACTCCAACTGGCTGCGGCCGATGTTCTCAATCCCGGCGCGGATGATCTCGCTGATGTACGCTCCGTAGGCGAGCGAGAGGATCAGCACACCCGCGACGTTCCGGTCGCCGATCCCGATGGCCTGCGCCGTCACGTACCAGAAAAAGAGGATGAGCACCACCATCGGGGTGCAGCGCACTACGTCCACGTAGATGCGGTTGACGTAGCGCAACGGCAGAAAGCGCGACCGGCCCGCCAGGGCGGATACAAGGCCGCAGAGCACGCTAAGCACGAGCGAGACCAGCGCGATACCGATTGTCAGTTCAAAGCCGACGATGAACTTCTCGCGGTAGCGCCACAGCGCGGCCCAGTCCCACCGCACGTCAAGCAGCGCCGCAGGCACGAGCACCAACAGTGCGATCAGTGCCAGCGCCGCCGTGAAATTGACCGCGCGGACCCGTTGGGGCAGCGCCACCGCGCCTTCCGGCGGCTGGAAGAACCACCGCTGCCATCTCCCCCGTCCTTTCCCGGCCCCTGGTTGATCGTCGGTCAAGGCTGGTCAATCTGGTCGAACGTGCGCCGTGTCAACCACGGGGTTGCGGGACAGCCAGCGAAGCGGTCGTGACAGGAAGGTCCTGCTGGCTCTCCGAGCCATTCGCAAACTGTCTGCCTTGTTGGGGGTAGAAGCGCAACGCGGGTGACAGGTTCTTTTCAGACAGTCAGAGATTGCCTCGGACCCTCATCCCTGCCTTGTGACGCCATTTGGTCATGACCGGCTGCTGGCCCGCGTTTCCTGGAGGCGTTGCAACAGGTAAGGCAAAAGCTGCTTCTTGCGCGACACGACGCCATCCAACTGCCACAACCCCGGCCCCGCCTGGGGATAGTCGATGTGCCGCCGATAGTCCTCGGAACCACTCACGAGCAACAGCGAATTTTGCGTGTTGATGTCCGTGACGAGCAACGCCGAGAAAAATAATCGCTCGCGCTCGCGGAATGCGTCCAGTGCCACGGCAAGTTCCGCCTGCTTCTCGCGGAAGGGCCGGAACCCGAGTTCCTCGATCTGCGCAACGCTGAAACGCACCCCGGCCTCGCCGTATTCCTTGCAATCGGAAGTCACGACATCGTCGGGGTGCAACGTGAGCAGCGGCGAGCCCACGGCGAAGATTTCCGAGGCCAGCGTCGTGCCTTCGATGCCGGTGATCCCGGATAATCGTGCAAGCACCGTGCGGTCCGTCGCCGTGGCGGTGGGCGAGGAAAGGTTGAGCGTGTCGGAGATCAGGCCCGCCATGAGCAAACCCGCCGTGGACCGGGGAATGTCCACCCCGTTTTGCTGGTAGAGCAGCGTCACGATGGTGCAGGTCGATCCCACCGGGTTGTTCCAAAAATGGATCGGCGCGTCCGTGGAAAAGCCCCCGAGCCGATGGTGGTCGATGACCTCGATGATGGGCAGCTTGTCCGCGCCCGCGACCGCCTGCGAAAGCTCGTTGTGATCCACGAGGATCAACTGGCGCGGCACGCTCTTGAGGAAGTCGCCTTTGGTCAGCACCCCGAGCAAACGCCGCCCGTCGTCCAGCACGGGGAACAGGGAATCAGCCGACGCCGCCGCCCGGGCGCGCGCGGCGTCCAGCGGCACGTCGGGCCCGAAGAAGCTGAACTCCCGCTCCACCATGCGCCCGGCGCGCACGGCCCCGCGCGCCAGGAGCACGGTCGTCGCCGTGTCGTGGCGCGAGCGGATCAGCGTGACCCCGGCCGCCGCCGCCTTGCGCTGGATCTCCTCCAGGATGGGGAAGCCGCCCGTGACGATCAGGGCGCGCACGCCCTCGTCGATGCACAGCGACTGGATGTTGTCGCGGTCGCCCACGAGCACGACCAGACGCTTGATGGGCTGTTCGCGGATGCGCCGGGGCAGCGTCTCGGTTTTCACCGCCGCCACGAGCAGGACATAATCTTGGATCTCCGCGTCCGCCAGGTTCCCGGTGACGATCATGCCCTCGAAGGTTTGCACGATGTCCGCCAACGCCGCACGGACGATCCGGGCGTTCTTGAGGTTGGCGGCGGGCGGGAAGAGCTGCTGGATCAGCGGGATGGTGCTCAGCAGCCCCAGGCAGCGGCCACCCTCGTCCACCACCGGCAGGCCGCGCAGGCGGCGCTCCTCGATGGAACGCAATGCCTCGGCAATGGAATGATCTGCGCGGATAGACACGGGTTCGCGCGTCATCACGTCACGTACCTGTGGAGTCACGTCGCTCAGGAACACGGGCGGCTCGACGCCGAATTTATCGAGCACGAATTGGATGCGGGCGTTGAGGTTCCCGGCCCGTGCCGGGGTCACGTCCGGCCAACCGAGCGCTTCCTTGAGCCGGGCGTAAGCTAGCGCCGAGCAGACGGAGTCCATGTCGGGATTGCGGTGGCCGATGACGATGGTTTGCACGAGAATTTTGCGGCGGTAAAGGGAGACCCTACGAGACAAAGGCGGAACGAAGGACAGGCCGCGCGCGGCCCGGGTCGCCGGGCCACACGCGCAAAAAAGAATGCGGCGCGATCAATGCATTGTCCCCATGAATAAACCGGCTTGTGGCCGGTCTAAGGTTGAACAATCGCAGTAAAAATCAAACCACCCCCCGATGAAAATCCCCGCTCTGTTGACCTTCCTGCTGGCGGCGCTGCTAGCTGCACTGCCTACCCGCCAAGCCCGGGCGGAGGACGTGACCTTCGACGTTTTCTACACCAGCCTCGCCGATGACGGTGACTGGTACAACACGCCTGACTTCGGTTACGTGTGGCATCCCTCCATCGCCGACGACGCCAACTGGCGTCCCTACACGGACGGTTACTGGGCGCAAACCGACGACGGTTGGACGTGGGTGTCCTACGAATCGTTTGGCTGGGCCGCCTATCATTATGGCCGTTGGACCCGACTCAAGGACATCGGCTGGGCTTGGGTGCCCGGCTACGAATGGGGGCCCGGCTGGGTTTCCTGGCGCACGAGCGACGACTACGTGGGCTGGGCACCGCTCCCGCCCCGGGCAGAGCGGGTCAGCAATAACAACGGCAGCGCTGGCGGTGGGGGCACAGCGTTGACCGTGGACTACAACGACGTGGAAGCGGCAGATGACGGCTACACGCCCGCCGTGGACCAGGATTACGACATCGGCCCGGACAACTATTGCTTCGTGGCGACGCCGCAGTTTGGCGCGCCGGTGCTCGCCCGGGTGCTGCTGCCGCCGCAACGCAACATCGTTATCTTCGAGAATTCCCGGAATGTGACGAACATCTACTACCGCCGCGGCCCGGAGCGCACGGTGGTTTATAACAGCGGTCCGGACTTCGCGTTCATCAACGGACGGGTGGAACGCCCCATCCAGCGCCTGCGCCTAGAGCGCCGCGACGACGTGGGCTACCTGCATGAGAGTATGCGTGACGGCGGTAACCCGACGGTGGTACGCAACGGATCGCTGCTCGTAGCCGCGCCGCTGATCGCGCGTCGCCCGGTGAACTTCGAGCAGGTGCGGCCGGTGCGGGTAAAGCAGACCATCGCGCAGCCGCAGTTCGTGCACGGATGGTCAAACGCGGGCGGTGATCCGCAGCAGGTGGAGCGTCTGCGCGAGCACATCCGCACGCAAGCCCAGGCCGCGCCCCGGCAGGCCCGGGCGGACTTGCCGCCGCAAAACGTGGCCCCTGCTCCGGCCCCCGAGGCAAATCCCCGCGCCGGTGCACCCGGGCAGGGTCAGGAAGAAGCCGACCGGCTCGCCCGGCGCGACACGGCGCAACGCGAGAAAGCTGCGCGCGACCGGGTGCGCAACAACCCGCCCGCCACGGCGGGGCAGCCGCCGTCTAACGGGCAGAACCCTGGCGGGGAGAACCGGGGGCGCAACGCGGACGAACGTGCCGCCCGCCAGACGGCCCGGGACCAAGCGCGGCAAGCCGAAGCGGGAAGAACCAACAACCCGGCTGCTGCGGACACGGCCGTTCCCGCCCAGGACACCCGCCGGGCCAACCGTCAGGCGCGTGAGCAACTGGGGCAAAACCCGCAGACCGCGACGCCCCTGACCGGTAGCCAGCCAGAAGCGGATCGCGCCGCGCGCCGGGTCGAGCGTCAGCAGCCAGCGCAAGTTCAGCCAGTCCCGGCTGCTCAGCCCGAACACCCGGACCGCGATGCCCGCCGCGCCGAGCGCCAGCAGCAATCCGCAGCCCAGCCGACTCAACCCGCGCAGTCCGAACACCCGGACCGCGATGCCCGCCGCGCCGAGCGCCAGCAGGCGCAACAGAGTCCGCCGCAAACGCGGCCGGCCCCGGCTCCGCCAGAACACACCGACCGGCACACCGAGCGTCAACCGGCTCCGCCGACCGCGCCGCAGCAGGGCAGCGACGACGACAAAAAAAAGAAGCACGACCAATAAGCACGGTGGCGGACGGACGCGCGGGTTTCGTTGAGTCCCGGAGTCTGCGCGCGCGTTCTCGTACTCACCCCGGCGGAGCCCGTTCCGTCGGGGTGATTTCGTTTGGGCAAAGGGCGCGCAAAATTCCGTTGGCATCCGGCCCCCGGGCAAGCGAAAATGCACGCACCTACCGCTATGGAACGTTTTTGCCCGCTGACTCCCTTCCGCCGTTGTTTCCGCTTGCTGCTGGCGGCTGTCCTGCTGGGAGGCTGTTTCGGAGCGTCCCCGGCTTTCGCCCAAGGCCAGAGCAAAAAGCCCAAAGCCACCCCCAAACCCAGCGCGACACCGCAGCCGCTGACCCCGGACAAGATCGGCGCGAGCACGGAACCGGCGGACACCCTGCCTGACCCCGTGGCCAAGGTCAACGGCCAGGTGATCACACGGGACGATTTGCAAAAAGTGACCGAAGCTCTGCTGGCCAGCAGCCGCCGCCGCTTGCAGGACCTTCCCGAGGCGGACCGCAAGAATACCTATCTGTCCGTGCTCGGACAGATTATCGACGACCGCCTGATCACCGCGCAGGCCAAAGGTGAAACCGTTGATGACCTGAAAGTCGAACAGGCTTACGCGAACCTTCAGAAGGAATACGGCGACACGGCCTCCTTCGAGGCGCAGATCAAAAAGAGCGGCCAGACCCCGGACAAGATCCGCGCGAACTTGCGCGGCCAGATCGCCCAGCAGCAATGGTTGGAGAAACAGATTGCGGGCGACACCAAAGTGACCCCGGACGAAATCGAAAAGTTTTACAAAGCAGGTCCCGCCAGTCAGTTCGACATTCCCGAAGTGGTCCAGGCTAGCCACATCCTCATCGCCGTGCGGCACGACGCCCCGCCCGAAGACGTGCTCGCGGCGGAGAACAAGATCAACGCCATCAACGACCGGCTCAAGAAGGGCGAGGCATTCGACGCCGTGGCCCGTGCCACGTCGGAAGACCCCAACTCGAAAGACGCGGGCGGCGACCTCGGACCCTTTACCCGCGAACGCGTGATGCCCGAGATCGGCGACGCGGCGTTCAAGCTGAAGGTCGGCGAGATCAGCCCGCCGGTGCGCAGCCCCTTCGGCTTCCATCTGATCAAGGTGACGGACCGTAAGCCCGCCCACAACGCGACCCTCGACGAGATGCGCAAGCAGATCGAAGCTTATCTAACGCAGCAGAAACGCAGCGCCGCCGCCGCCAAGGTCGTGCAGGATCTGCGCACGAACGCGAAGAT
>CAXTVY010000062.1:0-9513 GCA_964247665.1 uncultured Chthoniobacterales bacterium
AGCCCACCTCCGTACAGCATCCCTTTGACCATCTCGGGAAACTGCTCGGGCTTCAGCTGCTTTAAGATCGCGAGGTTTCCGGCACGCACCGCCTCTTCCAGGGCCGTTGTCGGCGTCTCGGCATCGTGGCTCTCGGTTCCACTTGGAACCTGCGCGTCGGCCTGTGCGCCCGCCCAGAGCAGCAGCCCAACGGCGCGCGCACCACCATTCTGACAATGGTGCACGAGGGCCATCTCGGCCTGTCTTTGTAGATCAGGAAACCGGTCTTTGTACTCCTTCAGCAAGGCGAGATTTCCCTGCACGTGGCTGCACAGGGCGTGATAAAAGGCGAACTCCGCCGTGGGATCAAAGCCGTGTTTGATCAACAGCCTGACCATTTCCAGCCCGGCACCAAACGCCGTGTAGCCAGATACGGTAGCTCCCGTGACGCCATGCTCCAGAAACAGTTTGGCAATCTCTGTCTGCCGGTAGGCTACGGCAAAATCGAGCGTTCCTTCGTCGGCACTGCTCCCACCTTGGAGCAACAGTTCGGCCAAAGCAAAGAACCCCTTCTCGATGGCGATTTCCATTGGTGAGCGTCGGCGCGAGCGTCTGGCGGTCTGCGGCGGGTCGAGAGGCTTGCCAGCCGCGATCCATTCCTCCGTCTCCTTGAGCTTGCCGGCACGGCAATACTCCAAGAGCGGGAAAAGTTCCTCGGGCGAACGGGCAATACGAGAGGCCATCTGTTTGGTGCTTGTTACCATCACTTGCGCTCATGTACCCCGAGAAAAGTAGAGCTGGAGGTAGGGATGGAACATGCTCACTTAGTAAAGCGTGAGCTTGACACCCTTCGTCAAGTTCATCCCTGTGCTCTCCACTCTGCTCGGCTTACGGCAAACCTTGCTTTGGGCGCTGGCGAGCTTTGGTTAAGATGAGCAAAAGACTTTTTGAACTCGGTCACCTTGGCGGTAGATATCGGGGAACCAATCGGACTGGGTTAGGGTTATGATAAATAGTGCTGTGTGACCATCGCTAGAGCCGACCACCATCCATAACCATCGCTGGGTGACCGTACTACGCCAACCATCTTTAGTCCCGCGCGCATCAAGGTACACGCCATGCAGAAGGAGATGTCCAAGCGCTACTGGAAGAACCTACCCGAAGCCGAGCTGATCCCGGACCTCCTCCAACAGGCAGCTGCACGTGTCGAAACCATGCTGGCTCGCAGCCAAACACGGCTTCTGGCTGATCTATCGGTTCCAACTGAAAAGACGCGCGGAGGCACTGACCATCACTGATGACAGTAATATTGCCACCTATCCAGATGCGGAGTCGCATGCGTCTTCCAGTTCACGCAACACGGCCTCCATTTCCGGCGAGGTCGAGGCAGATGCCTCGTTCAGCGACCGCTGAAATGACGCCACACTGCCATCCTCCGGGTATGGCAACTCAATCTTCAGCGGCCCGGGATCAAGGTTTACAGCGAGACCGAGCTGGTGGAGTCCCACCGTGCACACGGCCCTGCCGCTGCCGCTCCCACCCGCTCGTACCAAGTTGAGCCGGAAACCTTTGTAATACACCTCGGCAGGCGACTGACCAACCGACAGCCGCCGCCAGTCCCGGGAGTCGTCCCCGAGTTTCCACGCGGGCTGCTCGCCGCCGGTCAGCTTTTCGATGAGCAGGTTTCTGAGCGCTGCTTTCGGCCCGAGAAGGATGTCGTTCTCATGTGAGTTCTTTTGGTGGAAAACGAACACCCCGTCCCAGCGATATTGCTGCACCTTTTTGTACCACGAATCCTCAAAAAGAACGTCTCCGAACCGGACGACATCGTGCATCCACGGCTCGCTGGCGCGTGGAGCTTCCAGCATTTTGCGCAGAGCCGGTTCCAAACCTGTCTCATCGGTGAGAGCATCGATGACCCTCCGTAAACCGTCGCGGAACTGCGGCCACCGGAAACCCCGTCCCAGCAATTCGGACCAGTTCGTGGCGGTATCGGCGAAGGAAATTCTCTCCTGGTAATTCAGCTTGATCGGCTCGCTCTGCGCGAGGGCAGCTCGCGCCAGCAGCATTTCGTTTTTGCCGCCCGGCAGGCGGCTGCCGTGTTCGTCCAGCAGGCGGCAGAAAACGTCCCAGCGCTGCGCGAACGTCCCGGGATCGTCTTCCGTCGGCAGCAGCCATTCGAGTTGCCCGGCGAGGACCGGGTGAGCCTCCGCTGCCACGATCAGTTTTTCCCACTCCGCGCCGGTTTCCGGTTGGCTTATAAACCTGGCTTTGCGGCGTTCTTCCTCAAACTCCCCCGCGCTCAAACCGGTCATGGACGACCAGTCGGCCACGGCGCGCAGCACCGATCCACTGGCGGCAACCGACCGGCCGAGCGCGCTGAAGCTCTTGATCGCGCTCCCAAAGTTTTCGGCGTTGAGCGAGCTGTTTTGCAGCAGGTTACGCACGATCCTGAACCAGTGGAGCTCATCCGGTCCGCTCCGCGCCGTCCCGCTTTCCAGAAACACACAAACGGCGTGCAGCCACACCCGCACGCCGAGTGTAACCTCCGCCTGGTCGTCCTCAAAAAACACCCGGTCGGGTGGCCCCTTTTTGTCGAACGGCCCCACCCCCGCGGCCTGAAGATGCTGGCGGATCTGTTTGACCGGACCGCCGTCCTCCCGCCCATTGGCCGCGAGGCCGTGAAGCTTCTCCAAAACGTTGCGCACGCATGGAGCGGTCAGAAGGTCCGCCCAGAATTTCTCCTGCAAGTCCCCGCGTCCGTCGAGCCACCGCGAGTCGATCTTATCGTCTATCGACGCCCGGGAATTGATCGCCAAGGCCACCACCGTCCGAAAATAAGCTCGTGACACGGCCTCTGCCGGCTCCGGCTTGTGCTGGTGAAAGCGCCAGAAAAGATCGAGCCAATCCCCGTCGAGCAGGACCGTCCATTGCCCGGCGTCGTCGGCGTCGTCAGGCCAGCGCAACGCCGGATGTTCGCCGATCAACCATGCCTTGAACTTCTCGAAGCCCGTGAGTTCCTTCCCGCGGGCGTTCATCCGGACGTAGATTTCGTCGGACAATCCAAGGTCTCCCAGGGAAAGCACGTCCATGGTGATCAGCGCGCCGTGGCCGGGCGGCGTGAGCTTGCCGTAGAACCCGACCAGCCCGGGCACGCCCGCAAACTTCTTCCAGATGGCGTCGAGCATCGTCAAAGCGCCGCGGATCGTTGGGTCGTGCTCCCACACGCGAAAAAACCAGGCGCTTTCCCGGATGGCTTGCGCGGGGGGATCGGCTGGGTTCGGCGGGACGTGATCGAGCAGGCCCGCAAAAAACCGGTGTGAACTGATCCGCACCGCGTAGCAAAACCGCGGCTCGTCCTCCTGGTCTCGCATCGCCGCCCGGAACTTCGCCGCGCGGTCGGCGGCGCACGCGAGGAACCAATGCAACAAAAACAGCGCGGTCAATCGTTGTTGCCCGTCGATGGGTTGGAACCCGCGTCTGCCGGTCGCCTCGCCGTAAACGAAATCCAGGTTCAGGGGCTTGTCCTCGCGCAGGGCGCGCAGGAGTCCGGCGAGGAAACGGTCCCGCACCACGGAGGCCGAAGTTCGTCCCTGCGCGTAGTCACGCTGAAGCAGCGGGATTTCTACCCGCCCGTAGTGGGCGACCAACCCGAGGAAGCTCAGGCGTAATCCGGCCGGTTCAATCGGTGCCGGGTTCAAGCGTCCTCCCCCCAGGTGTCGGCAAAAAACCGGTCGAGACTGTCAGCGATGGCCTTCAGGTACGCTTTGGCGTCGTCGGGCGTCCAGTGCAGCAGGTTGGCAGGTGCCGGTGAATCGCTTTTAGTGAACACGTTGCGGGTGCAGGGAAGGAGATACTTCGCTGACCGGTCAAATCCCAGCACCCACGCGCGCTTGACGGCGAAAGGGCTGTTGCCATAGCCGCGGTTCGTTTCGGCATCGAGCAGGGTCAGGTTGCCGAGTCCATCGCTCTCGCGCACTTCCTCCGCGCCGTCCACCTGCTCGCACCAACGATTATACAACTTGCCCAGGCTTTCGTGGTCGCGGGTTGGCAGCCCAAGGGCTTGGCGGATTTCTTCCAAGGCAGACTTGTCCTCCCGACGCCGCTCCAGGTAATTGAGGATCGTCCGCAACGCCGTTTCGAGTTCTCCGGCCGAGCCGGGCGGGCGCGAGGCCGTGGCGCGGACGTGTTCGATGTCCCACTGCTCCGCGCGGTACGCGTGAAAGGAGAAGCGCACGGTGCCCACCTTGTCGGCGTCGAGGGCGGCGAGGTTCGCGCAGAGCAGGAGCGGTCGGATCGTCCCGTGATGCGGACCGTCGTACCGGATGTCTTCCAGCTGTTTGCGCATGGCGGCGGGGGAGGCCACCTCCGGCAGCACTCTGGCGCGGATTTGCTTTTTCAAGGACCGGACCAGGCGTTTCCTGCCCGGTTTCGCCGTGAGGAAGATGTCCGTCAGCGGCGTGCCGTCATCGACCAAAAAACCGACGAGATGAAACAAGCGGTTGTCCTCAAACCATTCCTCCAGGGTACTGAAAAGGTCCTCCATTTCCCGCCACACCCGGACGCGCGCGAGTTGATCCGAGAGCAAACCCTGGAGATGATCAAAAACCTGCCGCTCCTTCGCAGCCGGCCAATGCTTTTGTTTGGCGAGCAGCCCGAAAAGTAAGCTGATGCGGTTATCCGTGCGCTCCCCTTCGTTGGTGACGAAGCTCCAGAACTCCGGGTCCTGGAGCCGCCGCTCCATCTGGTCCCAACGCAGGGCGATGCGTTGGCGGTCCGCCTCGTCGAGCACGCCGGAACGCAGGAACAGCGCGCGGATCAGTTCCGCGTCCTCCAAGCGAATCTTGCCCGCGTTCAGGCGCGTGAAGGCGTCGATGGCAGCGTGGCGGTCTTCCACGACGTGCCAGATGAACTTGGCGCAACCGTCTTCCTGGCTGGTGAGCGGTATCAGGGGCAGGCCATGTTTTTCATCGCGCCAACGGCGGATTTCTTCCTTGGCCTTGCGGAGATAATAGAGGTCCGGCGAGACGAAATCAGCGGGGTCCGCGCGCAGCAGTCCGACTAACCCATCGCCGTATTCCGGGTGTCGCTCGTAGCGGATGCGGAACCCGGCGCCTCCGTCCGGATTTCCTTGGTTGAGAATCAGCAGGATGGTCGTCAGTCGCTGCTGACCGTCAACGACTTCCCATTCCTGATCCCTGCGCACGACCACCAGAGGCTGCAAGCAATAGAACTTCGCGGGGCGGCTAGCCTCCGCGAACTCTTGCAGATCGTCGAGCAACGCTCGCACTTGCGTCGGTTCCCACCGGTAACCGCGCTGGTAGCTGGGGATGAAAAATCGCTGGTCTTTCAGTCCGGCAACGGATTTCAGACTGATGACGAAATTGTCCATGGCCGGTGTGCGTGATCCTTCGGGGAACGCGATGATAGAAACCGCCATCGGCGCAGACAAGCGCAGAAGCGAAATTCAAAGCGCGGCGGCGTGCCGACCTTTGCCCGGTCCACTGGGGTGGCGCTGGCACGTGCCGGCGGTGAGGGGGTAAAGGGACAAATCCTTGTGCCCGCAGTATTTGCAGACGTAGCGCGCGTGCTCTCCGCCTTCGTAGAGGGCGTGCTTGCCGCGTCCAGGTCCGTCGGGATGACGTTGGCAGGCTCCGGCAATGAGTTGGGCGACGCTGGCGGCTTTGTGGCCGCAGTGTTTGCAAAGGTAGGAGAGCATGGGGTCGATGTGAGTGAGAAGATGGTTGCTGCCGTGATCCTCGAATGGGAGGCACTCGCAGGACAAAGGCATTGTCCGGGCACAATGGCTGCCCACGTTCCAACCGGCTGCGCGTTAAAAGATCGTGCGCCCCGGGTGCCGATTTGCCATGCTTAGCCGCCTTTGTCTGATGACCGCCAACGCCCTAGCACGCGACCTCAAGAAAATGGAGGCCCGCGCCTTCCACATGCCCGAGTGGACCACGGCGGTCCTGCAACGTTATCATGCCTGGAAGGCGGTCGAATCGCGTCCTGACCATCCCGATTTGCAGGGGCTATACGCCTGGCTGTTCGTGCCGCCGACTCTGTGGCCGTTCAACGTGCATCACGTCATGCACGGTTGCCTGTCCGTGCTCGAAGTCGGCAAAAAGCTTTCCCGTCCTCTCCAGACGCTCCTTGCGCTGCTGCCGCCCGCGCCCGACGAGGCGACCTGCGCCGCCGTGGCCGAGCACGAGCACCATGTCCAGCAAGGCTCCTACGAGAACTTGGTGAACACGCCCGCCAAGTTCGCCCAGAACGAGGAAGCGATCCGCTCGGACCCGCAGCTTCTCCAGGACTGGCAGTGTCTGAAATCCACCTTCCGCGTCGAACGCTACCAGGACCACAAAGGCGTCCTGCGCCGCAGCATGTGCGTCGAGCGCAACCTGCGCCCGGCCTTCGCGGTCAACGTCCGTCGCGCCAAGGACGTGTTCACGGCGGCCTTCGACGCGTTCTGCCTGCGCTGGAACCTCTACGGCATGTGCCACGACGAACCGCTTCTGCTAAAGGTGGCCGTCAACGTCACGCCTTACGGCACGATGATCCACGTGCCCGCCTACTGGTCGTTCGATCCGAAGCGCGACATCCGCTGGGAGGCCGTCGCCAAGCTCCACCGCCTGCGCGTCGCCAGCCGCCAAGGGGCCATGCTGGCCGAGGGCAAAACCGAGCGCCGCAAGCTGGCCAGGCGGTTGACGCAACTCGATCAGGAAGTGCGCCGCCGCGGATTGAAGGGCGCGGCTCGGCACGAATTTCTGTGCCTCGGCCTCGGCTGGGTGTCCGGGACTGACCCGAAGCGGATCACGCGGCTGCGGGCGGAGTTCCGCAAGTAGGGCAGGGGTTGGGGACATTTGGTTCCCTGGGCCGGGGGCGTGGTCGGCCCTACGAGTTTACTTCGTATGCCCGATGATTCTCATTCCATTGCTCGTACTCCCGCAGAACTTCCACAGGACCACGAAGAAACGGCCGGAGACGACCGCCAAGTCCAGCCTGCGGCCATCGTCTGCGATGTGGCGGAGAGCTACGCCTTCTCCCCCTGCGGGTCCGACAAACCACACGCTCCCGTCCTCGCTGCCTTCGGCGGAGGGTGCCTCCATGCCCATCGGTTGCACGGAAGCTGGGACCTCGCACGTGCCGCCAAGGATCACGCCGGAGCCTTGTTCCGGTCCGTCAGGATGCGCTCGTCCGACGACAAGCCAACGGAGTGGGACGACCTAACCTTTCGTTTAGGTCCACGCTCCTTCCTGTTTGCCGACAGCATCAGGATCGTCGGCTATGCCAGCACGGCCCGGGAGGCCGAGGAGTTGGTGACAAAGTTCGACCAGGCCTACAGACAACCGCCCGTGCCGACCGGCGGCTCCTTTTACCTGATCAAAACCGGCCGAGAGATCGAGTCGGAGATCGTGCCGCTCGGGGCCGAAACGATCCTCGGGGAGGAAACCTTCCGCCTCCACTACGGGACTGAGAACTCGGGCTGGCACCAGGATTTCACCGCCAAGCTGTGCGCGAGCAACCACGGCCTTTCCATCTTTGAAGGCGCGCCCGGCACCGGCAAAACGTCGTACCTGCGCCACCTGATGGGAACGCTCAAAGATTCGCACCGGTTCTACTTCATCCCACCGGCAACCATCAACGTCCTGTCGGCCCCGGACTTCATCGGCTTTTGGGCCGAACAGCGCCGCCGCCACGCCGAGCGCAAGTTCGTCGTGATCCTGGAAGATTCGGACGCCGCGCTGATGACCCGCGCCATCGACAACCGCGCGCAGGTCAGCGCCATCCTCAATCTCTCCGATGGGATGCTGGCTGATTTCCTGCGTCTCCAGGTGATCTGCACCATCAACTGCCGTGCGGCCGACATCGATCAAGCACTGCTGCGGCCCGGGCGGCTCCTGTGCCACCATGTCTTCGGTCGACTCGACTATCTGCATGCCTCCCGCCTGGCCAAAAGTCTCGGCCGAAGTCTGTCTGCGAAGCGCGACTATTCGCTGGCGGAGGTCTTTGCGGGTGCCGGACAATCCGAGGTAAGCCGGGCGTCGATAGGATTCGCGGCCTAGGCGAGCATCTCACGTGCGGCTGTGATCGTCGCGTGACGTGGGTGACAACCCTCCCACCAGGCAAAGCTTTTTGACGCCAAAGGATGTAGGCAAAAACCTCTGGTTTTTCGATCAAAGTTCTAGCTCACGACCCTGATCCCGGCTCCGGTCCTTTTGCCGGACCTGCTGCGACTGGCGGCGTTGCTGCTCCTGCTGTGCCCGTTGTGAATGCCGGGCCGCGTCCCATGCCCTGGCAAGTTCCGGCTCCTGATCACGCATCTTTTCCTCAGCCAACTCCGCCGACTGTTCTTTGATCTCCTCCAGACGGCTCAATCGCAAGTGAAGCGTCTGGAGCCGGTCCTGCGCCGTTTCGATCTCGGCCGACCACTCGGCCTTTGCCCGGCGCGAGGCGAGGAAGCCGGGCTGACGGGCTTCCAACGCACCCAGCGCCGACTGCTGGCTCTCGATCAGGGTATCCAGACGGTTCTCGGTCCGCTCGATCTTCTGCGCGTTGGCCTGCAAATAGGTTTGCAGGGCGGACTGGTATGCTTCGCCCGTCGCCTGGCTCTGCAAACGAGCTTGGTCTGCCTCGATGCCGCGGGCCTGGGTGCTCTCGGCCCGCGCCGTCTCCTGCGGTCCGCCTACGGCTTCCCGAGCCTGCCCTTGGGGGCGTCCGGGTCGTGCGTATTGAGGTTGTCCACCATCCGGCGCAGCAAGCCCCTGGTCCCGGGTGAGAGCGGGCGAGAGTCCGCGGGCCTGGGCGATGGCGTCGGGGCGGAACCCTCCGGCGGCTTCGTGTTGGTCGAGGGCGGCGTGGAGCCGGGCTTTGAGGTGCTCATAGGTTCCTTCGGATTGTAGCGCATGGACGTGTTCCCAGCCTTCTTTTTGCTGCGTGGCCCCGAGCCCCTGGCGGCGGTCGAAGAGATGGAACGCGACCCGATCACCGAAACGCTCCTGGATCGCCGCTAACCCCCCCGGCAATCCGCCTTGGATGGAGGCCATCGCTTCGACACTGGCCCCGCGCCCGTGCCGCTCGAAGCGCCGGAGCGTGTTGGCGAGGGCCACCTCCGCCGGGGTGTGCACGGCGACGATCACCGGCAGGAGCCCCGCGTCGAGCACCTGCGCGATTTTGGGGATCACGCTGTCGGGCCGCGCGAGCTGCCCCTCGTGCACAAGGCGCACGTTCGCCTCCAAATCGTTCTCGCTCAAAATCGCGGTGGTTTTGCCAGCACCCGGCACCCCGGTCAAAAAGATCACGGTGTCCTGTTCGGGCCGGGAGGCGTCCTGCACCCGGCGGCGGAACTGTTCGCTCGCCAGCACGGCGGCACTGTTGTGCAGCGGGTTGTTGTAACGGCCCCGCGCTTCATTGGACACACTGAAGTCCGGGAACGTCTCCTTAAAGAGGTCGGAGCAGACATAGCGGCCGTCGAAAGACTGGGCCAGGGCCTGATAGCGCGCAAAAAATTGCTCCGGGTCGATCTCAATGGCC
>CAXTVY010000062.1:9523-19800 GCA_964247665.1 uncultured Chthoniobacterales bacterium
GCCTATTCCTGCTCCTCAGGGCGACGGATCGTATTCCCGCAAATGAGCCCCCGGAAGCATTTGGCGTGGGAGGAATGGAATTTATCCCCGTCCTGGTCCTGCTCGGCCTCGTTACGGTCGGCTTCGGGGTAAGTCTGGCGGCGGATGTTTTCGAGGGCCATGGATGCTTTGGCGGGAAAAGGGGACGAGGGCTGCATTCAGCCTCGTCTCGTCACCGACAAAGCTCAAGCGCTACGAAAGAGAAATCAGCTTAATTTTGTCGAGTTTGACCTCTTTTTCCGTGTTGTGGAGGCGTACCCACGCATAACCGCTTTTCGTGGGGCGGCGGGTATAAAGCAGGGTCCCCTTCTTTTGTTCGCACTCCACCCCGATCAGCGGTTTGCGCAGGGTGGCGGCCGGGGCTGCCTCGTCCGGATTGGGATGACGACCGTCGGCCTTGCTGAACTTGGCCGGCGCGCCGCGCGTCTTTTCCCGGGTGGCGATGTATTCCTTGAGCTGCTTGACCGTACCGCGTGAAATCTCCTGCGCCGCCATCCACGACTCCGTGCCCTCGGGGTCTTCCTTGTGGCAGTTGACCAGCTCGTAGATGGCCGTCACGTCGGTTGCGCGGCCCTCGCTGAAAGCCGCGGCAATCGGCGCGGGCAAATCCAGGAGCACCGCGTGCTGCGACACCCAACCTTTCGACTTGCCCAAACCCTTGGCGATGTCCTTCTGCGCCTTGCCCTGCGCGAGCTTGCGGCCGATGTAATCGGCGATCTCGCGCGGCCGGAGCGCGTCGCGGTGGATGTTTTCAATGATTTGGTCCTCGTCGGTATAGTCGTCGTCCACGTAGGCCGGGATGCTTTCCAGCCCCGCCAACCGGGAGGCGCGGAAGCGCCGCGCGCCGTGGTTGATCATGTAGCCGGTGCCACCCTTCTTGATGGGGCGCACCGAAATCGGCGTCTTGACCCCACGCTCGCGGATGGACTCGGCCAGTTCCGCCAGACTATCCTCGTCGAACTCGACGCGCGGTTGGTGGGGATCTTCGGTGATTTCCTCCAACTTCAGTTCCAGGGGCCGGCCGTTGGCAACCGGCGTTTCCAGGAGCGCCGACAGGTCGCCCAAACCGTCCAGACCCAGGGTGGAAGAAGCAGCGGAAGCGGAACGGGAAGATGCTTTGCTCATGGTTTACTTAAATGAGGGTGAGGTGTGGAGCCGTTGCTAAAGTTTCATGGCGTCGTGCAGGTGCGCGGCCACCCCGCGCATCTCGCGCACCGCCTTGCGGGCGGCCGTCTTGCGGATCGTCCAGACTGGTTCCCCGAGGGCCAGCGCGTCGGCCACGCTGCTGCGCAGGCCCACCGCGGTCGGAATGAGCAGGCCTTTGTAAGTGGATTCCAGTTCGGCCAAATGCGCCTGGTGACGCGGGTTGCGGCTGTCCACCTTGCTGGGCAAAATCCCTAGGAACTTGAGCGCCGGGTTGCCCTTGCGCACGTTCTGGATCGTGGAAACCATCATGCGGATGCCCTGGAGCGAATAGGCTTCCAATTCGATGGGCGAGAGCACGAAGTCGGCGGACACGAGTGCGGCGACGAGGCGCACGCCCAGCGCCGGGGCGGTGTCGACCACGCACACGTCGAACTGGGCTCCTAGCGCACGGAAGTTGGCGCGCAGGCGCGACGCCGATTCCTGGAGGTTCTTGGATTCCAGGTTGGCCAGGGGCGCGTCCGCGCGGAAAAGGTTGATGCCGGGCTTGCCCGCCACCTTGGGAGGCTTGTCGGCGAAGAGGGCCGAGGCGTCGCCCAAGAGCGTGTGGTTTCGCAAGGTAAAGCTCGCGTTGGCCTGCGTGTCCAGGTCCACAACCAGCACCCGCAAACCCCGCTCGGCGAAGTCGAACGCCAGGTGAGCGACCAGCGCGGTCTTGCCGACCCCACCTTTCTGGTTGGCGATGACGAGAGATTTCATGGGAAAAGCGAGACCGTCTTTCAGAGCTTGCGGTTGATCTCGTCCACCGCCTCCTTGCCCCAGCCTTCCGCGATGAATGCGCGCGCGTCCGGCAGCACGATGGACACCTCCCGGTAGCCCTTGCTGCGCAAAAACCCGAGCCACACGCGCTTGGACGCCTGGGAAACGGAGCCCTTGGTGATGTGATACTCCTTGGCGATCTCGGCCTGCTTGACCCCGCGCACGAGGTCGGCGTGGGCGATTTCGAGCACGCGCGCGGGTGGGGGACGCATGTACTGGATGGCGCTGGCAAACTCCGCCTCGGTCATCTTGCGCTTTAACCTCATGTCGAAGCCTAGAGTTACAGGATTTACGACGAGCTTAAACATTTTTCTTCTACGGCCGTAAAGTTGGCGATGCGACCGCAGTTTAGCCGCTAAACCGACCGTTTGCACAGAAGTTATTCTAAACTTTTGCCCTGCTTTGGCACATTCGCAGAGAACATCCCGGTCAAAGGGGACGGGGAAATTGGCGCGTGGCCAAGGCCAACGGGGTGGCCGTCGCTAACGGCTCTATCGCTTCCGGCTTTTGGGCAGGCCCACGAGCGCCAGGATCTTCTCGGTGTTCCCGCCGCCGGGGTTGCGGTTGCCGCACTCGTAACCACGCAGGGTGTTGAGTGGAATGTCCAGATGCTCTGCCGTTCGCTCTTGGGTCCAACCCTTGGCTTTGCGCCATTCCACCAACCGGGCAACCAGAGGATGCACGCTCAAGCTCTCGCCCGGCTCGGACACCGGCCCCGGCACAGCCTCGCCGCCGTCGTCGCCGTCGCCCTTGGCTGGCTCGTCGGGTCGGGGCGCGTCGGGGTGGCGGCTCATCGGAAGCAAAGCAAAGAAATCGGCGGGCAAGATAGCATCTTCCCAACGCCGCTCCGCCAGCATTTTGCGACGCCCGAGCCACGGGCAGGCGATTCGTCATTCGCCCCGGTGTCCGAGGGTGAAGGTTTCGCGGGCCGCACCCGCCGCGTCTTCGTGCTCCCAGCGCAGGACCAAAGTCTTCATGTGCTCGCGGCTTCGCTCGGGCGCATCGGTCGTGCGCAGGACGACGTTGATCTCCACCAACGCCTTGTTTTCCCGGCGGGCCTGGGCGGCGGCGGTGGCCGTCAAAACGAAGAGGTGCCGCCAGCGCGCCGGGGCCGTCTCGGTGCGCCGGTAGGCGTTGGGAACGGTTTCCACGTCTTCCCACAACCGCCGGGACGCCGCCACGGGCCAGCGAAAGCCCACCGCCTTGGCGCTGGCCGACACGTCGCGCAGGTCTCCGGACGCCAGCCGTTCGGACAGCGAGCGCCGGTAGGTAAAGAGCATCTGCCCGGCGTCAGCGTCGGCGTCGGCTGGAAGGGTGTTTCGCTTCATGCGGCTGCCTCCAGGTGAGTGGGGATGAGGGTGTCCGCGCCGCCGGACCGTTCGCGCCGTTGCGCGATCAACAGCCAGACCGGGGGCCAGACATCCGTCAGGTCCAGGCGCAGCCGCTGGCCGTTGTAGCGGTCTTGGCACCAGCCCGGCCGGTCGTACTCCACAACGGCGATGACCGTCAGGCCGTCGGCGCTGACGCTCTCGATGCGGCAGGGGGCCATGTAGTGGTAGCGGGTTTCGCCGTGGGTGAGGTTGTGGACGCCGCAGGAGTGAACCTCGCAAAATCCGCTCGTGCCGCCGCCGCCCGCCACGGGGCCGGTCCATTCGGGCCAGCACGTTTTCATGCTCGCGCGGTGGTCGGCGAGTTGACGCTGGCGCAGATCGGCGCGCCGCCGTTCGCCCTGCTCGGCTTCCGCTCGCGCAAACGCGGGAAACCACTCGGTGTCGTCGTGGGTTGCCTTCATGTGCAGAAAAAGGTGGAAAAGGGGTTAGGTGAGGGAACAGGAGGGGATCGAACCCTCTTTTGCCCTCAAGAAGACCGTGAAACTTTTTGTCAGTTCACGAGCGACACCTCGGCGCGGTCGCGCATGTGCCCGGCGGTCAGCGGTTCGCTCGCGCGCAGACTCTCGGCCAGGTGCCAGAGGGCCTTGTTGAGCCGCACGTTTTCGTCCAGACCTTTGACGGGCCGCGTCTTGCCGAAGAACCGGTGCGAGCGGTCGGGGCGGCGGCGGCGGTAGTCGCGCTGCCCGCCGTCCATCATGTTTTCCTGCACGACGTTCAGCGTATTCCAAAGCGTGGGCGGAGCGTCCTCGCTGCGGCGGTGCGCCAAGAGCTTTTCCGCGCCCACCGGGGCCTTTTCCAGGGAGTCGTACTTGAGGATGAGCGCCGCTTCCCCGAAGGCCGTCCGCTCGACCGTGGTCAACTGGCGCGCCTTATAGCCTTCCAACAGGTCGGCGATGGCGGGCATCTCGCGCACGATCTGGAAGCTCGCCTCGATCACCTTGGACGGCTCGAAGTGGACGTGCATGATGGAGATGCGCGCGAAAACCGAATCCGCAAGGATCATCCCGTTGGAGCACACGAAGCGGAAGATGCCCGCGTGAAGCTGGTAGGCGCTGGAGCGGTCGTGGCTGTTGACGAGCACGAGTTCGGGCCGCTCGGCCTGGGTGCGGCGCAGGTCGTCCACGCGCGCCAGCCGGATCATGTGCTTTTGAAAACCCTGCCGGTCGGAGGAGCGGATACGTTGCTCGCCCGCCCAGACGGGTGCCCAGCCTTCCGCGCGCAGCCCTTCGACCACCGTGGCGGTGGGTAAAAAGGAGTAACGCTCCGAAACTTTCGCGTGAGCATTCCCAGCGAAAACGCTCGGCGCGAGAGCGCGGAGCTGGTGATTGTCGATCTCGTGGTGGCCTGCTAATCTGGCGTTGAACATGGCTTTGGTCTTGATGGGCTAGGGTTCGTGTTCACTACGGGCCGGGGAGGGGTGCAACCTTCCTCGGCCTCTTTCTTTTTTAGGGCTTGGCCTCAGTGCCAGCCTCTACAACAAAACTAATCCAATTGGATTAGTTAAGCAAGCGGATATTTGCTTTTTATCCGAAGTTTTTCAGAGGTGATGGCCCGCCAAGTGAATACTCTCGTGTATTAGGAAAGCATCGCTTCCTTTGGCGTCGAAAGTCCGCTCGCCCCAAGCGGGCATCTGGCAAAAAAGGGGGCGTAGCGGGGGAACGTTTCCCCCGCGTCGAATGGGGTGCGCCGGAGACTCGCTTGGGCTCCGGCCAGGGGAAAAGCTTTTCCCCTCCTACCCACGAGGTTGGGGGTTGCCCCACGGGAGCAGTTGGTGTCTGGTCGTCCGGTGCCGCCGGATCGTTACACCTCCGCACTCGAACAGGTCCCGCCCATGATCGCCGAACACACGTCGGCGTCGTGGTCGCAGGCGCTGGATGGCACGCGGCCCGCAGAATCCGAGTCCGCCCGGGAGCTGGCGGCGTTACTGCTGGCGGTCAATTACGAGTTGCTGGGCTACTCGCCCGCACACGCCTGGCTCTTGGCGCAACGGGGCGACGGAGCGACCCCCGGCGACCACCTCGACGGCTGATCCCCGAGGGCCAAAAAAGTTTCTCCGTGGCGGTGGTCCGGAAAAGGAGGTGCCGTCAGGCTTTGTGCGCCGGGTTGAAGCGGCCCTCGAACACGCCCTGGATGCGGGCGTCCTCGTTCCAGGGGATCGGCGCGTAGGCGGAATTGAGGCTTTCCAACCGGGCCTTGCCCTTGCGCGGACGGGCAAAGCGCTTGAGCAGCATCTGGCCGTCGAGCACCGCCGCCACGAACTGCCCGTTGCCAGCCGTTTGCACCGCGCGAAACACGGCCACGTCGCCGTCGCTGACCATCGGCTCCATGCTGTCGCCGCGCACGATCACGGCAAAGTCGGCGTTCCCGGCCAGGTCGGCAGGCAGCCGGATTTTGTCCGCCGGAGCGTCGGCGCACACCGCCGAGGGATGGCCCGCGCTGATCTCCGAGTAGAGGCTCACCTCGCGCCGATCACGCAGGAGCCGGCCGCCGAGAGCGTGGGCAGGCTCGGCGTAGGTCGCGTTGTGCTCGCGCAAAACGCGCGCCGCCCGCACCAGTTGGGGAATGTGGTCCTCCCCGGTTTCGAGCATCGCCAGGATGGCGGCAGCGCTTTCCAAAAGGATCTGGCCTTCGGATTTGTCGAGGTCCTTGGCGAGCTTGAGCAAGAGTGGCCGGAGTTCTTTGGAGGGCCGGACGGTGATCGTAGGAGGCACGGATGGTTCCATGTCTTACCTGTAACACAAATAAGACAAGCGACGCAAGACGGTTTATGTTGGTGGAGGTCGAGGTCGAACGCAGACGTTGAGAGACCCGGCCCAAGTCAAAAGCCCCTAGTCGTTTTGGAAACGCTTCGATGAACACTCCCGCGCGGGGCCGTGGTGCCCAGAGCAACCCTGACGGCCGCTTTTCCCGGCTGCGCTACGAGGCCGATGGCGATGCCGTGGACGCCGCGCTGGAAGAAGCGGGCGGAGAATTGCCGGGGCCGTTGACGCAGTTCCTGCCCGACTCGACGCAATCCATCCTCGCGCACAACGACAGCCCGGACATAGGCTTCGACACGTCGCTCAACCCCTACCGCGGCTGCGAGCACGGCTGCGTTTACTGCTACGCCCGGCCCACGCACGAGTTCTTGGGCTACAGCGCCGGGCAGGACTTCGAGACCAGGATCATGGTCAAGGAGAACGCGCCCGAGCTGCTGCGGCGCGAACTGGAAAATCCCCGCTGGCAACCCCGCGTGGTGGCTTTGAGTGGCGTGACGGATTGCTACCAGCCCGCCGAACGAAAGTTCCAAATCACCCGCCGCTGCCTGGAAGTGTTTGCCGAGTTTCGCAACCCGGTCGTCGTCATCACCAAGAACCACCTCGTGACCCGCGATAAGGATCTGCTGGGCGACCTGGCCCGGCACCAGGCGGCAGGCGTCTACCTTTCGGTCACGACGCTGGACCCTACCTTGGCAAAACGGCTGGAGCCGCGCGCCTCCCCTCCGGCGCGGCGGCTGGCGGCGGTGCGCGAACTGGCCGAGGCCGGCGTGCCGGTGGGCGTGCTGGTAGCGCCGATCATCCCGGGACTCACCGACCATGAAGGACCGGCCATCCTTGCCGCCGCCGCCGAAGCGGGTGCCAGTTACGTGGGCTGGACCATGCTACGGCTGCCCTACGGGGTGAGCAGCCTGTTCGAGGAATGGCTGGAGTGCCACTACCCGCTCAAAAAGGGGAAGGTGCTCTCCCACATCCGGGAGATGCGCGGCGGCAAACTCAACGACAAGGAATTCGGCTCGCGGATGCGCGGCCAAGGCCGCTACGCCGAAGGGGTCTGGACACTCATGCGCATGAGCGCCCGGCGGGTGGGAATCCCGACGGACGGCCCCGAACTTTCCACCAGGGGTTTCCGCCGCGCCGGTGGCGCGCAATTGGATTTGTTCGGGAGCTGAAAATTGGCGGTGGCAACCTTTAGCCTCTGCCGAGCAGTCGGGCAACGAGCGAAGCGAGCTTCTGGGTGTGCGTGCCTGGCCAATAGATGCGCTGGCACCCCGGGCAGCGGCGGAAGTCGTCGTAGTAGCGCAAGGTCAGCGGCTCGGCGGCCAGCGGAGCCAACACCTCGGATTTGTCGACCGCCTCCAGCAGTCTGTTGCAATGCAGGCACCGGCAGAAAGGGACCAACGCCGCGCCGTTTTCTTTCAATCCGAAGCGGCGCAACACCTCCCGCGTCTGTTCTTCTGATTCGTCGGAGCGCGGACAGTAGCCGTTACGCACGATCCCGTGTATGAGCAGCGGCCGGTCGCGCGTCAGCAGCACGCGGTCGTCGGCCACCATGATTTCCAACAGCCGCGGGTCGTCCGCATCGCGCTCGTAAACCGTGTCCAATCCGAGCAGGCGCAAGTTGCGCGCGAGTTTGCCGAGGTGTCCGTCCGCGACGAAGCGCGGCGGCGAACCTCCTTGCAGGCGTGGCGCGTGCGGCAGCAAATCGGCTGGCGCGGGCACGCTGTAGACGTGCAGACGGGCGGCTGACTGGACCGCCCAGGCGAAATCCACCGCGCGTGGGTTCTGGTCGTGCTCTCCGTCGGTCACAACGATCAAATCGACCTCCGGGTGCGGCACCCCGCAGGCCTCGATGACATCTTTGACGGCCGTTTTCTCCGCCAGCGTGCGCCGGACGATGTCGCCGTCCTCGCGCGACCCGCGCCGCAAAAAGGTGGCGAGACCGTCAGCAAATGTCAGTTCGACCGCGAACATTCTGACCACTTTATCCCAACCTAGCGAACGGGAGCGAAAACCCGCCACCTTTCACCTTCAAAAGAGCGTGCCTTGCTTCGGTCGCGTGGGCAGCCGCGTGGACGGCTGCCGCGCGGCTACCACCTGTCCGAGCTTGCGGCGTAGTTTTTCGGCGGCCACCGGCGCAAAGTCGCGGGCGTTGTTGTTGAAGACGACGTGCACGGCGTCCGCCTGGGCGGCCAGGTCTTTGGCGCGGCCAAGCACCTCGTCGAGTTCGTGGTCGTTGTAGTCGTAGTGAAAACGCTCCGCCACGGTCTTGCCGGTCAGGTACGCCTTGGCGTCGCGGCCGTGGAGGCGCAGGTAAGCCAGCCGCCCGTCGGTGATCTCGTCCACGGCGGGCATGATGGTAAAGTGCTTCTCGTCCATCGGCGGACCGTCGATACTGGCCAGGGTAACTCCCTGCTCGCGCAAAAAGGCCGTGGTTTGTTCGCGGTGTCGGGACCCGAGCCAATCGTGATGCCGCAGTTCAAGCACCACCTGGCGCGGCTGCGCGCTGGAACCACGAAGCTGCCGGAGGAGCCCCTCCAATCCGGTCACGTCGGCGGCGCGCGGCGCGAAACCCGGAGTCATCTGCAAGAGCAAGGCCCCGAGCTTGCCCGCCGCTTCCAAGGGCGCGATGCCCTCCAGGAAGCGGCCCGCGACTTCCTCCTCCAGCGTGGGCGTGAGGATCACGTTGCCCCAGTCGGTCAGTTCGGCCGCGTCGCGCAAATCCGCCGGCAGCGCGTCGGCCTTGGTGGCATGGCGGGAAAGCAGCCGGTGGCACTTCACATCGAAAAGAAAGCCCGGCGGGGTTTCCTGCACCCAGCGCTCGCACATCCGCGCGGAGGGAACGGCATAGAACGAACTGTTGAGTTCGACCATGTCAAAGCGCTCGGCGTAAAACGGCAGCCTCCGTCCGGCGGGCAGGCCCGGCGGATACCAACCCGCGCGCACGAATTCCGGCTCGCTCCAAGAAGCGGTGCCCACCCGGATGTTGGCGGTCGTGGCGTTGGTTCTGCTCATTGTACGCTGATTCGGTTAGCCGACGCGCGGAGGCTGTCCGGCAGAGGCAAAGAAGCTATCGTCGGCTCCGGTGACGCCCGCCCCTCGCTTTCGCAACCCGCTTCTGCCTGCCCCGTCTCAAGACCCATGGGTGAGCGTTCACGCAGGGGTGTTCCACGCCTTGAACACGGATGGCCGGAGAATTCTTCTGCGCCGGTCCTCCGAGGCATTCGACCTTTTTGCGCAGGGAGCCGTCGTCGTCTGGCAGGCTCCGGCGCGGGGCCCGCACGCCAAGCACCTCTGGGCACCCGAACTGCATTGGCTGGAAGGACGCTGGTTCATCTACTGCGCGGCGGACGACGGCCGCAGCCGCAACCACCGACTCTGGGCGCTCGAAGCCATCGGCAGCGATCCCGCCGGCCCCTACCGCCACCGCGGCACGATCCAAACCGGAGGATGGTCCATCGATGCCACGATCTTGCACGGTTCGACCAGACAAGCGTTCCTGCTCTGGTCCGGCTGGGAAGGGCCCGAAAAAGGCGCGCAAAACCTCTGCCTCGCGCCGTTGGCAGACCCGCTGACGCTGGCCGGTCCGCGCGTGCAACTCACCTCGCCGACCGAGCCCTGGGAGCAGCGTGGCGGCAGCATTTGCGAGGGACCGGCCGTGGTACAGCGCGGCGGGGTGACGTGCGTGGTTTACGCGGCCAGCGCCTCGTGGACGGTGCACGCGTGCCTGGGGATGCTCGTCAACCGGGACGGCAACTTTCTTAACCCGGACGCGTGGACCAAAGTGGGGCCGGTGTTTGCGCGCACGCCCGAGGTGTGGGGCATCGGGCATTGCAGCCTGCCTTGCCAGCGGGACGCCGGGTGGATCTTCTACCACGCCAAGACCCGCCGCCGCCATGGCTGGCGTGACCGCAACATCCGCGCCCAGACTTTCATTTGGGGTCCGGACGGGCTACCTCATTTCGGTGAGCCGGTGTCCGCTTGAACACGGTGCAACCCTAAGATGAATAAGCGAGGCAGGCACCCGCAGTTCGTCGTTGCGCGCAAAGCTGGCGGCACGGAGTTTCGGCGGACGTAAAAGTTACGCGGGCGATGAACATCAAAATTGACGATCTGCGGGGTCCAGAGG
>CAXTVY010000063.1:0-19673 GCA_964247665.1 uncultured Chthoniobacterales bacterium
CCCGCTTCCGGCGGGACCCCCCGCCCCGACGGCGGCCGGACCCCCGCCGCTAATTGTTGACGACGGACGTGACGGGTGCGGGCCCGGGCGTGGGCAGGGCGAAAGCGCCGCTCGGGCCGCTGCCGCCGAATCCGGGCGACCCGGGAAAGCCGGGGCCCGTCCCCGAACCGGTGGTCAATCCGCCGGAGTCAGCGTCGCCGCCATCAGGGGAGGAAAAGTTTCCATCGCTCGACGCGGCCACGGTGATGCGGCCTTCCAGACCGCGCAAGGCGGCGGTCAGTCCCTCGGCGCAATCCGGGTAGAGCGCCTCCGTGGTTTCCAGCAGGATCACGGCGCGCTCCGGCGCGGCAGCGGCGGCGGCGTGGAAAAGCCGCACGACGCAAACGCAGGAAAGCCGGTCTTCCTCCTTGCGCCGGGCGTCCCATTCGTCCAGCGACAGCGCGGCAACGAGGATCTGCACGGCGTCCGCCCGGCGCGCGCGCGTCGCCCCGTGCACGGCGCGCGCGAGTTCCTCGCACGTCAGGTGACGCAGAGAAGCGTCGGCGGGAATCTGCGCCTTGAGCAGACGCAGGCCGACCTCGATGCGAGGCTTGGCCGCGTGCGCGGGTAAAATCGCGGCCATCCAGGCAAGGCAGAGGAGCAGGGGAACAGAGGTCAGCGGGCGAGGGCGAAACGAGGCGTGGGAAGCATTCATGATGGCGTGGGCAACGGTGTGGTTGCCACGCTCGCAGAGCAGCGCCGGTGCCTGTCGGGGGCCCACGACCGGCCACGGCCCGAAAAGCAGGCATCCACCCCCTGCCGGGTGGGGGATTGCCCCCGTCCCACACGGCCGGGAGCCGGCGGCAGGAGGCCGCCGCGTCGCAAGGATGATCTGGCCCTCTCAGCCGTTGACGACCGAAGTCACGGCACTGGTATTGGGCAGAGGCAGCGCGAACCCGCCTCCGGGCGAACTGCCGGAGAAGGCGGGCGACCCGGGAAAACCCGCGCCCAACCCCGTGCCGAAATTACCCGTGGAAGAATCCGCGCCCACGGTGCTGGTGCTCACGCTGCTTCCGGTGCCCGTGCCGAAGCCGGGACCGGGGTCTGAACCATTGCCGGTGCCCGTGCTGTTGCCGGTGCCCGTGTTCGTGCTGTTGCCGGTGCCGCCATTGAAGCCGTCGCCCGTGCCCGTGCCGCCATTGAAACCGTCGCCCGTGCCCGTGCCGCCAC
Organism: uncultured Chthoniobacterales bacterium; assembly: GCA_964247665.1. Classification (GTDB taxonomy): domain Bacteria; phylum Verrucomicrobiota; class Verrucomicrobiia; order Chthoniobacterales; family SZAS-18; genus CAHJWO01. The sequence goes on from CAXTVY010000063.1 coordinate 1,210, forward strand.
CATGATCCGAACCGTTGCCCGTGCCGTCGTTGCCCTGCGACGAAAAACCCATTCCATTGTAGTTCCGGTCAGACAGGTCGCGCGGGTCGCCGCTCGCCGCGCGGCGGTCGGCCGCGTAGTCCTTCGGATCGGCCACGACGTTCTTGTCTTCCATCCGGCCGAGCATCCGGGCAAGGTCGTCCGCGCATTCGGGGCACGCGGCCTCGGCGGTTTCCAGCAGGGCGCTGGCATGGTCGGGGGCCGCGTTCACGGCGGCCCGGAAGAGCTGTGTCACGCACCCGCAGGCTCGCTGGCCGGTCCCGGGGGTCTTCTCGTCCGCCGCCAGGGCCGCCGAGAGGATCACCGAGGCTTCCCGGTGGTGGGAGAGCGTGGCCAGGCGGACGGCGCGCACGAGCCCCTCGCAACCCGTCTGCCGCAGCAAACTCCCCGCGGGTAACTGCGCCTGGAGGAGCCGCGCACCCGCCGTGTCATCAACCGGAGCCGCCCGGCGGGCGGTGGCAATCGGGGTCACGGCCGCCGCGCAGAGGCACAGCACGGGCAGCAGGCGGCGGGGGCGGGAGAGGCGGGCGAAGTCCATGGGGAAAGCTGGCAGTAAGGCAATTACCCCACCACCAAAGCATCCGATGTGCCAGGCGCGGCCGGGGGCGTCTGATCGGTGCCTCCCTGCCAGCCATCAACCGCCGTCAATGCACCCGGCCGCGGCTGCCGCGCACCCCGCTGGAGCCCTCCGGCGGCGCTTCCGTGCCCGTGCCGCCCGGGGTCGGCGGCAACGCGGAGAGAGTCAGCCGCTTGGAGCGCGCCCAGTCGCGCGTGGCGAAGTGCCACCATTCCGTCGAAAGACCCAGGAAACCCGCTTCCTTCATCGCCGCGTGCAGCAGCGCGATGTGCAGGCGCACGAGCCGGTCGCTGCCGTGGTAGATCGCGCCCGCATCCGCCGTGAACACGTCGAAGTCGCTGGGCATGGCAATTTCCTTGCCCTGGTCGTCCACGACCGTCACGTCCACGGCCAGCCCCCAGGTGTGCAGCGAGCCGCGCCCGTCGTTGGGGTCCGCGACGAACCCGCGCCGCTGCCAGCGCTTCCAGAGCGTCTGCTGCGCCGCGGGCGGGCGGTAGGCATCCCATACCTTCAAGCCGTAGCCGCGTGAGCGCAGGTACACCTGCGCCAGGTGCAGGCGCAACGCCGTCTCGGGCCGCGTCAGGCAGGGCAGGTCGGGCGGGTAGATCGGTTTGCCCACGCAGTTGCGCGCGGTGGCGTAGCGCAGGTCCACGAGGATCGTCGGGTCCACCTTGGCCACCTCCACGAGTTCCCCGGCGGCCAGCAGGGCGCGCCAGTTGGCGCTGTCGTCGGTCTGCGCGCGCAGGGCACCCGCCGGCACGCCGCACAGCGCCAGCAGGAGAAAGGGCAACAGGCGGCGCATCGAAAGGAGGTTCATCGCGGGAGGTGGACCCGTTAACCCGTGGCGGCAGCGGCGCGCCGCTCCCCGCGCAGCTCGTCACAGAGCACGTCGATCACGCCGTCGGGCGATTCCAGCGGCGCGAAGGGCCCCGTGCCCTCCACGACCCGCAGGTTGCTCCCGGGGTTCGAGGCCTGGAGCCGCCGGGCGACCGCCAGGGCAGCGGCGCTCGACAGCGAGGGATAGAGCAGCGTGGCGGGCGTCGGAATTTCCGGGAAGCGGCTGTCCAGGTCGAAGCTCAGCTTGCCCTGGAACAGCCGGTAGATGGCGTAGTCCGCCTGGTATTGCTGCGCGCAGATCGCGTGCACCTCCACCATCTCCTGCGTGACCAACCCCGGATTGACGAACGCGCCCTTCGCCCCGAAGCGCGCCCGGATCGTCGCGCGGCGCGCCAACTTGTTGCGGTAGATGAAACTGTTGAGGTTGGGGACGCGGCTGGCCAGGTTGAGCAGCCCGGGCACGGTGGCGCGGCCCGAGGGCATCCACAGCAGCAGCCGGCCGGCCACGTCCGGGTGCAGCGCGGCCATCAGCGCGGCGAACCCCCCGCCGAGCCCCCGCGCGACGATCACGGGCCGTTGCGCCTCGTCGGCACAGAGCGACGAGAGAAATTCCGCCAGGCTCTCGGCGTGGTCGGTGGCGGTCAGCTTGGCGCGGGGCCGCTCGGACTCGCCGAACCCGAGCAGGTCGGGCGCGAGGACGCGGTGGTTTTCCGCGAAGGACGTGTACACCTTCGACCATTCGTAGGACGATGCTCCGACGCCCACGTTGTGGATGAAGACGAGCGTCGGCCCCGGGCCGGTGCCGCTCTCGTGGTAGATCATCTGCCCGCGGCTGGATTGGAACGCGTGCGTGGTGAACTTGACCGGCGAGATCGTCTCCGGGATGCGTTCCTTGGTCGGCGGGCGGATGAAATACTTCAGGCAGAGCACCAGGGCGGCCAGCGCACCCACACCGAGCCCCGCGCCCAGCAGGCTGCCTTTCCCCACCGGGGGCAGGTCGCCGAAGCTCTTGCCAGCCTCCAGGTGTGTGATGGTGTTTCTCATGCGGACCGCCGCGGTGCGCGGTGGGGGGATCAGGGTCCAATGACCAACGGCCCACGCTCAAAAGCAAATGGCGCGCCGGAATTTATCGGGGCGGTCCGGCCGGGCCGCTTTGCGCCGGGACCGGCCGGGGCGGTGCTTCCTGGGCGATTGCCCATTGGGCCCGGGGCATTTTGCCGTCAGGCCAGGCGCACCTTTCCCGCGCCGCGTTCGATCCGGCCGATGCGGAAGGCACCCTTGCCGAGCGACGCCAGGGCCGCCGCCGCATCTTTTTCCGCGACGATGAGCGCCATGCCCACCCCCATGTTGAACACCTGGAACATCTCCTCCCGGGGCACCCGGCCGCCTGCCTGGATGATCGCGCACAGGCGCGGGGTTTTCCAGGCGGCCGTGTCGATGACGGCGTCGCACGCGGCGGGCAACACGCGCGGCAGGTTGTCGATCAGGCCGCCGCCGGTGATGTGGGCCGCGCCGCGCAACATCCCCTCGGGCAGCGCCGCCATGCGCGGCTGGTAGTTGGGGTGGACGCGCAACAGTTCCTCGCCCAGGGTCCGGCGCAGGCCGGGCAGACGCGCGGAAGGCTCCAGGCCCATCTGGTTGAAGAGGATGTCGCGCGCCAGCGAATAGCCGTTGGTGTGCAACCCGTCGGCGGCGAGACCGAGCACGGCGTCGCCCGGGCGGACCCGGCGGCCGTCGATGATTTTCTTCTTGTCCACCACGCCGACGATCGTGCCCGCGAGATCGTAGTCGCGGCCCTGGTAGATGCCGGGCATCTGGGCAGTCTCGCCGCCGATGAGCGCGCAGCCCGCCGCCGCGCACGCCTTGGTCAGCCCGGCGAGGAGCTGGCGGAAAACTCCCGGCTCCAGCTTGCCGGTGCCGATGTAATCCAGAAAGAAGAGCGGACGCGCGCCGAGCACGGCGATGTCGTTGATGCAATGGTTGACGAGGTCCTGGCCGACGGTGTCGTGCTTGTCCAGCGCGACGGCGAGTTTGAGCTTGGTGCCAACGCCGTCGATGCTGCCGACGAGCACGGGCTCGCGCAGGTCTTTGAAGTCCGCGCGGAACAACCCGCCGAAGCCGCCTGCCTTGCCGAGCACCTCCGGCCCATGGGTGGCGGCGAGTTGACGGTTCAACCCGCCTTTGAGCCGGTTGCCGAGGTCGATGTCCACGCCCGCCCGGGCGTAGGCTTTGGAAGGTGCGGCGGCAGGCATGGAAAAAGGGACCGGACGGCTGGGTGGGAACATAAATGGCCTGCCCGGAGGGGCAAGCGGCAAAAGTTGGCAGGCGGAAGGCGGGAAGATGCGGGATGCGGGATGCAGGATGCAGGATGCAGGATGCAGGATGCAGAGTGCGTTTGTGCCGGACGTTGTGTCGGAAACGTCGCATTTCTCACGGTGGAAGTGAAGGTTTCGTCACAAAGGCAAATACAGATTGTGAACCGGGTATGGCCGCGTTATTCCTCGATTCGTTCACGGAAAAAAGTAGCCGTATTTTTTTGCTTCCTTCCCAAAATACCTTCTGCAACTTGTTTTATTTCAGTACACTATAAATGATGTTAGTAAGAGTTTAGGAGCATTCCTGGTCATTTTAGCCCATTCACTTTCCATCTGGCAGCGGTCTCCTCGCCGGGCCGGAACCAGGAACCCACTTTTCAGACCCAGCCGATACCCGAACCCAACGCCACCGATGAACTCACCCAAGATGATCCTGTTGACCGCCGCCGTGCTGACCGCGCTGGCGAGCCCCTCCCACGCCGTCGTGTACAACGGCGCTTACGCGGAAAACTTTGACGAAATCGGCACGGCGGGCACCGCGCTGCCGAACGGCTTTACCTACTTCGTCGGAGAAAGCGGCACGAGCAACACCACCTGGAGCAGCGCCACGGGCATCGTCGCCAACGGCGCGACCGGCAGCGTGGCGAGCATGGTGGCGAACACCGCCGGCCTGACGGCGGTCACCACGCCCAGCGGCACGAACAACAACGGCTTCAACGCCGCCGCGTCGAGCACCAGCACCAGCGACCGGCTCCTGGCGACCAGCCCGACGCAGGTCAGCGGCGCGGCGTTCGACCTGACGTTGACCAACTCGACGGGCATGGCGATCAACGCGCTGACCCTGGGCTACACGATCCAGCGTTATACCACCGTGGCGACGGCGAACGAACTGCCCGGCTACGAGATTTTCGCGAGCCTGGACGGCGCGACCTGGACAAACATCGCGGCGTTCAACACGTCGCTCGATGGTGCCAACGGCACGATTGCCGTGCCAAACACGGTCGGCTCAACGGTGATCGCCCCCACGAACTTCGCCCTGCCCTCGGCGTGGGCGGCCGGAGCCAGCCTCCAAATCCGTTGGGTGGACGATAATGCCGTGCAAACCTCGCCCGACCAGATCATCGGGCTGAACAATGTCGTGCTGGTGCCGGAGCCGTCCACCTGGGCGGCGATGGTGTCGGGCGCGGCCCTGCTGGGCCTGACGATCCTGCGCCGCCGCGCCTGAGTTTCCTGTCCTCCGCTTCACTTCAAACCGCGCGGGCGCGGACGACGGCGCAGAGCTGTCGTCCGCGTTTTGCGTTTCGCGGGTGAGTGGCGGGAAACCCGGGCGCTTCCCTCCGCTGGCGTTCCGCACTGCGGGATGCGATCAGGTCCCGCCCCGGCAGGTCATTGGTGGTTGAGTTGGCCCGACCCGCTGATTTTCTTCGTCACTTTCGGGTCTCCCGTGTAGGACACCTCGCCCGACCCGCTGATGGACACGTCCAGCGTCTCCCGGGCGTTCAACCGGGCTGCGCCCGACCCGCTGATGGACGCTTCCGCCGTGCCGGTCTTGAACTCGCTCGCCTCGTACTCGCCGGAGCCTGCGATGTCGAGCTTCTGCGTGCGCGCGCCACCGCCCGACAGCGCGACCTTGCCCGAGCCTTCCACCTTCACGGACACTTCCCCGGCGTCCAGCCGCCCGATGCGGATGTCGCCCGAGCCGGGCAGGCGGATCTGCTCGCGGTCGGCGGTGAGATGGTCGGAGTCGATGGTGCCCGAGCCCGTGAGCGTGATCCGGTCGAGGTTCTTGACGGTCAGCCTGTAGGTGATGTTCTTGGTGGGCCGAATATTCTCGTGATCCTTGAAGCGCAGCACCAGCACGCCGTCCTTGTTCACGTCGGATTCGATGAGCGGCACGAGATTGTCCTCGGCTTCGATGACGAGTTCCTCCTTGTCGCCCTGGGTGATGATGAGGCCGCCCACGCTGGCGAGTTCGACGCCGTGTTCGCCGGTGACGGCGCGCGTTTCGCTGGTCATTTTGCCCGACCCGGTCACGGCGCTGGCGAGACTGGCGAAGCCGCACACGGCACCGGCCACGAGGATGCTGGTTTTGTGAAACATAAGTGCGGTAACATCGACGCACGCGGGGAGGGGAGCAAGCGGCAGGCGCGGGGTCGTTCAAAGGATCAACATGCAGTCGCCGTAAGAGAAAAACCGGTACTCCGCACGCACGGCCTCGCGGTAGGCTTCCAGGATGAATTGCCGGTCCGCCAGCGCGCTGATGAGCATCAACAGCGTCGAGCGCGGCAGGTGGAAATTCGTCAGCAGCGCGTCCACGCGGCGGACCCGTCCCGGCGGGTGCAGGAAAATGTCCGTCTCGCCTTGCTGGGGCAGGATGCGGCCATCGGCATCGCGCGCGCAGGCTTCGAGCACGCGCACGGTCGTCGTGCCGACCGCGAAAATCCGTGCGCCGGGATCATCGGCGGCGTGGTTGATGCGCTCGGCGGCGGCGGGCTCGATCTCGAAGCGTTCGGCGTGCATCCGGTGCGCGCTGAGGTCCTCCGCCTTGACCGTGCGGAACGTGCCGATGCCGACGTGCAGCGTCACGAACGTGTGCGGCACCTGCGCGAGGATGTCCGGCGTGAAGTGCAACCCGGCCGTGGGTGCCGCGACCGCGACGGGCGCACGAGCGAACACGGTCTGGTAACGCTCGCGGTCGCTGGCCTCGGCGGGGCGTTCCAGGTACGGGGGCAGCGGCAGCACGCCGTGGCGGTCGAGGTCGATCTCGCCGTCGAAGCGGATCACGCGCTCGCCTTCGGGCAGGATGTACTCGACGATGCCGGTGACCTCGCCGACGTGGACGCTCGCGCCGATGCGCGCCTTGCGCCCGGGCTTGACGAGGCACGTCCAGAGCGTCGGCTCGGCGCGCTGGACGACGAGCAGTTCCAGCTTGCCGCCACCGGCGGTGCGAGCCGCGACGCGCGCGGGGATCACGCGGGCGTCGTTGAACACGGCGAGGTCACCCGGCCGCAGGTAGCCGGGGAAATCGGTGAACGCGCGGTGCTCGATGCGGCGCGTGTCGCGGTGCAGTACCATCATGCGCGCGCCGGAGCGTTCGGCGGGCGGGTAGCGCGCGATGAGACCCTCCGGGAGCGGGTAATCGTAGTCGCTCGTCAGGAGCACGGCGGAAAAGGTCCAAGGCCCAGATGCCCAAGTTCCAAACAAGTTAGAGCAGCGGCTTCAGAGCGGGGAAATGCGTTGGTGTGGTCCCTCGGGACGGTTCGGGCTTTGGTCATTGGGCCTTGGGCATTCCGCCGCGTCTGCGCGGCGGCGGCTACATCCCCGTGTTCTGCGTCGGCTGCTTGGAATCCTTCATCGTGGAAGCGTCGTACTCCTTCATCGCGTCGGGCATCCACCCTTCGATCTGCTGGATGCGCTGGCCGTTGGACGGATGGTCGCTGGCGAACTGCGGCGGCGCGCCCTGGCCTGTCTTCGCGTCCATGCGCTTCCAGAACGCCAGCGCCTCGTGCGGATCGTACCCGGCGCGCGCCATGTAGAGCAGTCCGATGTGGTCCGCCTCGGATTCCTGGCCCCGGCTGAAGGGCAGGCTGATGCCGTACTGCGCGCCCGCGCCCAGCGCCGCCATCACCGTGGCCTGCTGCTGCGGGTCCATCTGCGAGATGCCGCCCTGCGCGCCCATCAGCGCCGCCTGTTCGAGCTGCTGGTCGAACATCCGCTGCGCGCCGTGGCGGCTCGTGGCGTGGGCCATTTCGTGCCCCAGCACGGTCGCCAGCCCGGCCGGGCCGCCCGTGAGGGGCAGGATGCCCGTGTACACGACGATCTCCCCGCCCGGCAGGCAATACGCGTTGACCTCATTCGAGCGGACCACGCTGACCTGCCAGTTATACTGCACCTGGCTCTTTTCCGACGCCGCCGAGGCCAGCCGCCGCGCCACCTGCTTGACCTCCTCCACCTCCGGGCCGCTGGCGACGATGTTGGCCGCCTCCTTTTGCTGCACCTGCTGGTACGCCTGGAGCCCGAGTGCCTGTTCCTGCTGCGGGTTCATGCCCACGCGGTGTTTGCTGCCGGTCTCGGGGTTGACGACCTTGTCGGCCGTCATGAATTTGAAGAGCATGAAGCCCAACGCGAGGACGATGGGCAGGATGGCGATGTGTTGGCGTTGCATGGATTGCGGGTTACAGGGCACCTGCGGTGCGTTGCGCGTTGCGGGGTTGTGATTCCATTCTTTCCTCGGTGGTAGATAGGGGAAGGTTCTTACCTATCGCCCGCAACCCGCAACCCGCAACCCGCAACCCGCAACCCGCAACCCGCAACCCACAACCCCTGGCTCCTCAACGCTCGATCCGCACGCTCACCAACTGGTAAGGCGTGAACGCCACCCGCCCGTCCGCCACCGCCGCGCCGGGCTGTTCGCGCAGGTCGGTCAGGCTCGCCCGGCAGCCCTCGGCCAGGCGCACCCGCACCGTGCCCCGGCGTCCCAACGTCTCGGTGAGCCGCAAGATCCAGCCCCGGCCGTCTTCGGCCGGTTTGGCCCAGCAGGGTTGCAGCGACGGGCCGCCCTCCAGCCCCAGCAGGCCCGCGTCCCGCGCCTTGCCCTGGTACGATACGGGCGGCGTGAAGAGAACATCGGCCAGCGCCGCCGCCTGGTCCTCCCGCGCGCGGTCCGCCGCGTGCAGCGTGATCGCCAGCCGGATCGTGTGCCTTCCCAGGTCGCTGAAACGCACGGGCGGTGGCTCCGTGGGCCGCAAATTGGCGTGCTCGTCGGCGCAGGAATACAACGGGCTGCGCACCAGGCTGACGCTCAACACACCCGCGCGGCCCGTGAAGCCGTACTTGGCCTCCGTGATGACCGCCAGACCTTCCGCGTCGCCGTCGTCCATGATGGCCGCCCAACGGCTCGCGGGCACCTCCCACTGCGCTTCGGCGCGCTCCTCGCCGGGCTGCTGCGAACGCAGCACGCTGCCGTATGGCGCGGCGTAGCGTGCGTGCAACCCGCGGTAGTGCGTCGGGAACACGGCCTTGAGGAGGCTTGCCTCGTCCTGCCAGTCCACGTCGTATTCCACGCGCAAGGCCGCGTCGCCCGGGGTCAGCACGTAGCGCACCCGCGCCGTGCTGCGCGCCGTCAACCGGCGGCGGAACGTCACGAAAATCTCGACCCCGTGCGCCGTCGCGCCCTCGTACTCCGCCTCCGCCGGGGCCGGGGAGCCCAGCGCCAGCGTGCCGCGGTCGATGTCCCAGGCGTCGAAGGCGTGCGGGTGGTCCGGGAACACGACCAGTTCGCCCACGGGGCCGTCCAACGCCAGGTCGCGCCCGTCCACGCGCAGCGCGATGACGCGCCCGGCCCTGTCGAAACGCGCCTCGATCCGGCCGTTCGTGATCCGCTCCGCGTTGGCGTCCAGCGTCACTTCTTCTTCGAGCATGGGCAGGTCGGCCGCGGGCCCGCCCGACAGCGGGCCCAGCAGGCGCGGCGCGCCCTCGGCCCAGACCTGGCGCGGATACGGCAGCGGGTTCCACAGGCACGCCGCGCCGTCTTCCGCCTCTCCATTTTCCACTGCCGCCTTCCGACCTCCGGCTTCCGTCTTTTCCTGGCCCAGCTCCATGGCAGTCGCGGCCAGCGCGGCGGCGGCGATGCGCGCCAGCTCCGGCACGCCCTCGTCGTACACTTCCTGGCGCGAGCTGCCCGGGATGAAGTCGTGGAACTGCGTGAAGATCACGCGCTGCCAGACGGCCTGGTCCACCTCGCCCGTGCCCAGCGCGCAACGGGCCGATTCCCACGTCTGCAGGGCGCGTTCGCACGCCCGGTAGGCGGCCTTGACGCGGCTGATGCTCGTCTGCACGCCGCGATGGTACTCCAGGTACAACTCGCCCTGGTACACGGGCAGGTCGGCCCGGCGGGCGGCCAGCCGGTCGAAGAATTTCTCGATGCCGTCCCAGCGCGTGCGCGGCACCCCGGCGAGGTTGGCCGCGCGGCGCACGCGCTCGCAGAATGCCTCGGTCGGGCCGCCGCCACCGTCGCCGTAGCCCGTGGGCAGCAGCGCCTCCGGGTGCACGTCGCTCTGGCGGTGGTGGCGCACGCTGGCGCGGATGTCCTTGGGGGTGGCGTCGCTGTTGTAGCCGTGGCCCTGCGAGACGTAGGCCAGCACCTCCGAGCCGTCCGGCCCGCGCCAGACGAAGGAACTGTAGGGAAAAGGGTTGATCGAGCCCCAGGTCAGCTTCGTCGTGAAGAAGTACGGCACGCCCATCTGGGCGAGGATCTGTGGCAGCGCCGCGCAGTAGCCGAACACGTCGGGCAGCCAGAGCACGCGCGCGCCGTCGTCACCGCGCAGTTCGCGGAACCGCCGCTGGCCGACGATGAACGCGCGGACGAGCGACTCGCCGCAGGACAAATTTGTGTCGCTCTCCACCTCCGCCGCGCCCGTGGCTTCCCAGCGGCCCTCGGCGATGCGCGCCTTCACCTGCTCCAGCAGCCCGGGCGCGCGGCGGCCCACGGCCTCGTAGCTGGCGGGCTGGCTGTAACCGAAGCGGAACTCCGGGTAGAGTTCCATCAGCCGGTTCATGGAGGAAAACGTGTGCACGGCCTTGGATTCGCCCGCCTTCTCGGTCCACAGCCAGACGAGGTCGATGTGCGCGTGGCCCGTGGTGATGCACTCCATCGCGGGACCGTCGGCGGGCAGCGCCGCGTAGGCCGCGCGCAGGGACGCGCGCAGCGCGGCCAGACCGCCCGTGTCCAGCGCGTCGGCGGCCCGGTCCAGGCAACGCAGCAGGCGGCGGTAGAGCACGCTGACCTCGCGGACCGGCGCGGAGAAACCGACCGCGCGCGCGTAGGGCACGTCGGCGGGGTAACACTGGCCGTGCTCCTCGCGGGCCAGCTCGAAGAGGAACCACAGGTCGTGGTACGCCTCCCAGGCCGCGTCGTCGCGGCGCACGAGCGAGCCGCCCGCGTAGCGGCAGCCGCGCGGGTCGAGTTCCGCGGTTTCCACGGCCAGCCAGATGCCCGTCTGCGCGCACATCACGTCGATCCAGACCTCCGCCGTTCCCGCGGGCAGCAGGCAGTGCGTGTGCGCGCCGTCGAGGCCGTAGAACGGCTGGCCGCCGATGTACGCCGTGCCCTCGCCCTGTTGGGGCCAGTAGAGGTACGTCCCGGCCGCCGCGCCGCCGGGGATCTCGACCTTGAACCATTTCTGGTCGAAATATTTTCCCCAGAAGAAGCCCTTTTCCGCGCGTTGCAGCGGCAGGGTGCGCGCCGTGTCGAAGGGGTGGTGCCCGGCGCTGGTTTCGGCGTGGAAAACCTCCGTCAACGGCGTGGGATCGAGCCAGATCATCTTCTCCAGGCGGCGCAGGACCGCTTGGGCACGGGCCGGGACGAGCTGGAGCAGGGGAGAGGCGGGCAAGATCATCGTCCCACCTCTAGCGGAACGCGGCAAAGGTTCAATGACCAAGGCCCAGTGTCCAAGGCCCAAAGCGGAGAAGACGAAATCAGCGCCGGGCTGCGGATGTCACACCGTCAGGCCGGGCGCGATGTTTGCGCAATCATCGCTGGAACTTGGGCCTTGGGCCTTCTTCTCAGGGATACGGCGCGAGCACGGGGTCGGCCGGGCCGCCGTCCGGGCCGGTCAGGACGATTGCACCCGTGCTGGTGTCGTAAAGAGGGGTGCCCGACTGGTCGGCGTATGGCCAGTATTCCGCCGGGTCCAGGCTCAGGCTGAGCGAGAGCGCGGGCGCGTCGAACGTGCCCGCGTGGATGTCCGTCACGGTGCCACCGGCGCTGTGCGCCGCCGTGGAAACCAACGGGGCCAGGCCGTAGCCCGCCACGATCAGCGACGCGGCCGGCACGTCGTGGCCGTCCACCCGCACGCTGCCGTGGGCCGCTTCCGGGTAAGCTCCGACGACCGGCGCGCTGGCAACCGCCGCCGCCTGCCAGTTGGCCAGCAGGCTGCCCAGCGGCGCGGCGAATCCTGGCAGGGGCACGGCCAGCGCCGCCGGTGTCGCGAGCGCCACCGCCACGCCCTGGTCCGCGCCATCGGCGGGCACCGCCGCCCCCGCGACCGCCGTGACCTGCGCGAACAACAACAGGCGCGGGTAATACAGGTCAGTGGCGCTGCTGTGGTACATGATCGGCGGCGCGTCGGCGGGCGGCGCGTCAGGGTAAGGAAAGTACGGGTCTTGCCACACGCTGATGAGCTGGTAGCGCGCGGCGAGCGCGCGGCCGGGGTTCGTGAAAGGGTAGGCGGTGCTCGCCGCCAGCGCGGGATCGGCGTGGGTGGCATCGCGCTGCCCGGCGACGTTCGCGCCGAAACCGGCGGTGTCCTGGTACGCCTTGCCCCAGCCTTCGGAAACATCCACGTCCGGCGCGAGCAACGCGGACTCGTCCAGGCGCGGGTCGGTGTCCGGCGCGGGCACGGTCAGGGTCCGCGCGACGTTCGCCAGGAGGTGCGCGCCGCCGCTGCGGACACCCGGCGGCGGGTTGAGCGAATCGCTGTGGGTCCAGGTGACGGTGCCGCCCTGCGAGAGGTTCGCGCTGAGCGTGTACCGCCACCGGCGCACGCGCCATAGCCAGCGCACGGCCGTATCGAGATCGACTCCGAGCGGATAATCCGGCGGGGGGGTGCCCGCGCACTCCGCGACGTAGCCCGTCCATCGTCCGAGAAATCTGATGCGCATGTGAGTAATGAAATGACCAAGGCCCAATGACCAAGGCAGGATGTTGCGGGTTGCGGATGAGACGACGTGGAAACAGCCGGTGCATCCTTCTGCCTTCTGCCTTCTGCCTTCTGCCTTCTGCCTTCTACCCTCCCTGCCCCCCGTCGCCGGTGGTGCCGCCGGGCAGCGAAGAGTTGAAGAACGCCACCGTCGGCTGGCCGTTGACGACGACGTTCCACTGCAACGCGGGCAGCGGTGCGGGTGTCGCGGCGCCGTCCGCCGCCGTGGTGACGCCCAGCCCCATGGTATCGTCGCCGCCCGCAGGCTGGCCGCTCGGACGCGCCGCGCTGGAGCCCGTGCCCGCGCTGGCCGTCTCGCCCACCCGGCCGCCGACTCCCGGGCGGGTCACCCGGAGCAACGCCGTCAGATCCGCGGGGGAAAGATGCCCCGCCGGGCCGAACGTCACGGCCGTCGTCCCCGTGGCCGCCTCGACCTCCTCCTCGATCACCGGCGCACACATCGCGGCCCACGCCGTTTCAGCGGCCCCGGCAAGGTTGAGCACACTGCCCATCGCCACCGCGCCGCTCGCCTCGGCCTCCACCAGCTCGACCCGGCCGCTGTACTGGAGCGCCGCTAGTGCCGCGAGGTACGCCGCCGCCAACCCGGTTGGCACCGTGTCGCCGCCCGTCGCGCTGGCGATGAGCTGGTACGTCTGGCTGCCCCCCGCCACGCTCCCCCCGGCGTTCGTCGCCATCACGTCGAAACTCGCCGCGAACGGCCCGCAGACCGTCGCCGGATCAGAGCCGTCGCCGTAATCCGCCGTGTACTGGAACTGGATGCGCTGCCGCTCCGTGCTGATCGCATCGTCGCGCCGCATCCAGTCCGTCACCGCGCCCTCGACCAGCTCGTTGCCCAAATCTGTGTCGGCCGCGACGGGCCGCGTGCCGCCGGGGTTGTCCGGGTCCGCCTCGGTCGCACCATCGCTGCGCACACGCGCAATGTTCGTGATCGTGATGCCGTCGTCACCCACCAGCGGGTTGTCCGCCAGCCGCGCCAGCCCGGCGTACCGGCTCAGGAGGTAATCCTTCAGGTCGGGGTCGCCCAGTTCGTCGAGGATCGGCCGCGTCACCACGCGCTGTTCGAGGGTCTTGATCGTCGGCCCGTGCAGCGGCACGGTCAGCACCGCCGCGCCGAACTCTGCGCCCGTGGCCCCTGCCGGGGCGGCGTCGGTGACCACATCGGTTTGCGTCGAGGTATTCACGCGGCTGGTGATCTCGTAGTGGATGATGACGGCGGGCGCAACGAGGTCCGCCCGGGCGGTGATCCCCCGGACGGCGCTCAGCGGCGGCTGGCCCACGGTTAGCGTGACAGCGGGCAGGCTGGCCCCCGCGCGGCAGTGGAACGTGGGCACAGGAGCCGTCGCGTAGTCGAACCAGCACACGCAGTCCGGGTGCCAGCGCAGCATCTTGCGGATGACCTCCGCGCACGTCACGTCCTTGACCTCGTCCAGCGGCGGCGTGAGCGCGGGCTCGACCGTGCCGATTTGCAGCGGTGCGCCACAGTCGATGGCATATTGCAACGTTTCCGTGATGACCTGTCCCGTCGTCAGCCGCGTGCCGTCGAGCGCTTGCCCGAGGATGAGTCGCCCCAGGCGGGCGGTCAGCGTGCCGCCCCGGAATTTCCATTCCTGGCGGCAGACGAGTTTCTCCAGGTACCACCACGGGCCGCTGAGTTCGTACACCTGGCCCTCGGCGTGCGCGGTGCCAGTCGCTGGGACCGTCGTGACGCGCCCGACGAACCATGGGACCCCGTTTTGGGTTACTGTGACCGTGCTGTTCGCGGCGAAGAGTGGTGTGGCGTCGATGGCGCGTCCGTCCGCGCGGATGGTGCAGGCGTCGATGGCCTGGCTGGTGCGGCGGCGGTTGATCTGGCCGATGCCGAGGGCAGCGGCGGTTTGCGTGCTGCTCGCGCTGGCGAGGGTCCACACGGAAGTGAGCGTTGGAGAAGGCATGGGGAGGCAGAAGGCAGAAGGATGCAGGATGCAGGATGCAGGATGCAGGATGCAGGATGCGGGTGGCTGGTGGCTGATCAAGGAGCGGAGCGCCACGCCGCCGGAAGACCTCACCCCGGTGGTGCACGGGCTCCGTGGCTCCCGTGACCTGCCGTGCAACGAGGACCGGTGAACGCTGGTACTGGGTCGTCGCCCCAGCCTGGCAGGAGAAAGGAAGGCATCCGGGTTACCCCGAGTGAGATCCTACGGCGGCATGGCACTCCGCTCAGGTGGACAGCACTGTTAAAGGAATGGTTTTCCTCTGGTTGCCTTCCGCCTTCCGCCTTCCCTCAGGCTCTTCCGTGCGCGATTTGCGTGGAGAGCCGCCGGACCTCGTCGGCCAGCTGCCGCCAATCGGCTGATGTGGGTGCAGAGGAGAAAACCGCCGCGTCTGCGTCGCCCGCACCGTGTCCGGCCGCCGCATCCGACGGTTCGTCGGTCGGCCAGGGTGTGGCGGCGACTGCTGCCACATCCGGCCGCGGCGCGGATGCCTGCCATATCGGCGCGCCCGCGTCGGCCACTATGCTGGGCGCGGCGGCCTCCTGCAACGCCACCGGCGCAGGCACCTCGGGCGCGGCGGCCTCGCGGAAAGCCGCTGGCGCGGGCACCTCGGGCGCGGCGGCTTCCTGGAACGTTGCCGGGCCGGACGCTTCCGGTATCACCGCCTCGTGCGTTGCCGCCGCTTCCGGCCCGGACCATTCCGGGTCGGGTCCGCTTTCGACGTTCGCGTTGCCGGGCCGGATCACGGCAGCAGCGTCCGGCAACACGGCGTCGTCCGCCAGGGGCGAGGCCGTCGCGTCAGAGGTTTCGTCTGGCATGTTCGTGCGGGTGAGAGGCCGGCTCAGGGCGCGGGCTCGGGCTTGGACGGCGCTGCGGGCGCGGTGTACGTGATGGCCACCGTGCCGTCCGCCTGGATCGTGGCGCTGTAGCCCGGCGGGACGCCCACCATGGCCCCGATGCCCGCCGGGTCGATGTCGTAGAGCGCGCGCTGCATCGTCCCGGCGATCACGAACAGGCTGCCTGCCTTCGTGCCCAGCGCGTCGCAGACCTGCTGCGGCGTCAGGCCGTCCGCGTTGCGCCACACTTCCTGGTAGAGCCCGCGGAAGTTCTGGAGCAGTTGCGCCTCGCCCCCGACCATGCGCTGGCTCACGCGGCTGGCGGTGCGCGCCTGCCGCTCGGCGAGCGTGTTGCTGGTCTAGGGCTTGAACGCATCGACGTAGCCCGGTGTGGGTGTCGGCGTGGGCTGCTGCGCGCGGGCGGGTCCGGCGCTGGCGGCCAGGGCGGCGGTGCAGCACAGGAGGATGGATCGTGTTTTCATGGTTGGATACTTTCTTGTGTTTTTGGAGGTTGGGTGATGGTTCGGATTCGCGTCACTTGGCTGCCCAGCCGTGGCTGCCGTCGCTGCCGGGCTCCTTGACGTAGAGGACGTGCCCGGGCGTGCCGTCCTGGTCGGTGTAGAGGCTGCCCACCGCCCCGCTGACGACGCCTTCCGGCGAGCCGTGTCCGTTGGTTGCGATCAGGCCGCCCCCGCCGCTCGTGTCGATGTTGCCCCCCGTGACGATGGAACCGCCCCCCGTCGTGTCGATGCTGCCGGCCGTGGCGAGATAACCGCCGCCGCTCGTGTCGATGCCCTGATACCCCGTGGTAATCGCGCCGCCGCTCGTCGTGTCGATGGGGCCGCCGGTCAGGATATTGCCGCCACCCGTCGTGTCGATGGAGCCGCCGCCCGCCGTGCGGATGTACCCGCCGCCCCCGCTGGTGTCGATGGGGCCGCCCCCGCCGCTCGTGTCGATGGAGCCGCCCCCGTTGCCCTGGTTGAGGCGAGCCGCGTGGCTCTGGAGGTTGCCGTTGGGTCCGCACACGTCCCCGTTGCTTAAGACCGCCGAAACCAGCAGCCAGGATTTACCGCTCGCCAGGGTCCCCAGGAGGTACGGTGCCGCAGCCACACTCCCTGTGGGGGTGGCCACCAACCGGTAGGTGGCCGCGGCGAAGGTGAAGGGAACGCCGGTGTTGTAATCCGCGCCGCCCTCGAACCCGGCCAGCCCGCTGGTAAAGATCATCTGGCGCACGTCACCCACGGCGATGGCACCAACGTCCACGTGGTCGAGCGCGGTCGGGTCCGTGCCCGTGGGCCGGTTGACGCCGGGCAGGAACGCGCTGCCAATTCCAGCGGGCAGGCGCGCCGGGTCGAGCGTGCCGGTGAAGTGCGGGCTGGACAGGTTGAGGTCGGCCGTGGGCTTGCCGGCCGGATCGAGCGTGAGCGCGTGCGTCGGCGCAGGGTCGGCGGCGGGGAGGTCCGCGCTGGCGAGGCCGAGCGCGGCGAGGAGGATGAGGGTGCGTTTCATGGTTGGGAGCGGGAGAAGGTGGGCACGGGAGGGAAGATCAGCGCTTGCGGAACCAGGCGCGGGCGTTGCTGGTGGCGTCGTAGTCGAGCGGGCGTTGGATCGTCCCGGCGGCCGTGGCGGCGATGGAGGGTACGAGCAGCCAATCCGCCAGTTGATCGGCGGCGGGCAAATACAGGGTGCACAGGGCGGGCAGCCCCAGCGCGGCCGTGGGCACGGCTTCCAGACTGCCCGGCGCGCCGTCGCCCACACTGGTGACCGCCGGGAGGAACTCGGACCCGCCGCCAGCCCCGAGGCGTGCGTAACGCAGGTCGGCCTGGTCCACGGTGATGCCCGCGCCCGGGTTGGCTGGTGGGAGCGGGGCATCGGTGAACGCACCGTCGTCGCTCACGGTCAGCTTGCCCGTGCCGCAGACGATACCGTCCCCGGCCTGGGTCAGGGCCGTCACGACCAGCCAGAAGTCGGCCGAATCCGCGCCGCCCAGCGGCAGGTTCATCTCCGCGTTGCTGAAGGTGAAGAGGGCGTGTTGTGCGCTGCCGTCGGCCCAGGTGGCCTCGGTGAGTGCGTTGTCGAGGTCCGTGCCCGCCAGCGTGCGGGAAAAAGAGCGCGCCCCGCCCCGGGCGGTGTACGGGGCACCGGCCAGCGTGACGCTGGACAGGTTGCCCACGTCCACGAGGTTGCCGCCGCTGGCGAGCGCGACCTCGAATTGTGTGGCGGCGCGAGCCCACCCTTGGGGGGTGGCGTTGGTGTAAGCGTCGAGCAGCGGTTGGCGGCTGCGTTCGTCGGCGCGCAAGCGGATTCCCTGGCGATGGAGTTGGGTAGACATAAGAGAAAGGCGGAAGGAAGGCAGAAGGCAGAAGGCAGAAGGCGGAGGGATTAGAGGCGAGACATCGGGAACGGTGTTTCAGGCTTCCGACTTCCGACTTTCAGTCGAGTCCCACCGAGCCGCCGGTGAGCGGCCCGCAAGCGACGATGTAGGCGTGCCGGGTAGTGACCCCGCGTTGTGTCCCAAGGTCGCTGCGGATGGCGGCGGCCTGCGCAGTGTAGAGAATCTGCGCGCCGCTGAGATCCTCGCAGTAGAAGGATACCGTGCCGCTGGCGGGTAGGGTGGCGGCGTGAGCGAAGAGGAAGCTTTCGGCGTCGCCGTAGGTGGCATGTTCGCGCGTGATGGCGAAAGAGATCGTGTTGAGCCGGTTGCCTCGTGGCAGGACGGTCGCGCTGGCGGCGCGCAGCCAGGCCACGGCCTGCACATCGCGCTGGCCCGTGATGCGCAGATCCTCGGGCGACTCCGTGCCGCCCGCCGCGAGGGAAAAGTTGTCGATCAGGATTTTCATGAAGATGGAAGGCGGAGGGCGGCGCGTTGCGGGTTGCGGGTTGTGGGTGGCAGGATCGCCGATGGAACGAACGCCTCTTCACTGCTTCGTCCTCCTGAGCGGAGCGAGTCGGCGAGCGCAGCCGGAGGACAGCCAAAGAGAGACCGCTGGATGCGTTCGCTCCGAGAGAAGCCAGAGCAAGCGCAAGGGAAACATGGCCGCAACCCGCCACCCGCCACCCGCCACCCGCCACCCGCCTTTCCTCACATTGCGGCGGTCCCTAAAAAGAAGGCGGGCACCCCTGCAGGCGAGTAGAAGGTTCAGGCACGTTTCGGCGGCGCACATGGATCG
>CAXTVY010000064.1:0-19577 GCA_964247665.1 uncultured Chthoniobacterales bacterium
GGATACGACGGGCGCCTGTTCCCCCCAGAACAATCTTCTAAAATCTGGTCAACTTATAAAGTGCCCCGTTTGGTCGTGCAAGCAGAATGATAAGTCTTTTTAATTATCGTGGTTTTGTACCGGTTTCTGGGACAGCCGGTGCATTCGCAACGCCTCACACCATGTCGCCTGGCATCCCGGCTCGCAACCGATATCAGGTGACGCTTTCGTCGCTTTGCGGCAAGTGCTCCCCACTCAGTTCTTTAGCAGGCCGATCACCGCGCGCTCCAAGGCGAGCCGTGGTTCCAACTGTCCGGTGACAAGCTGCAAATTCGCCTGGAGACACCCTGCCATGCCCTCGCGCAACCGGCCGATCTGGAAGCGGTGGGCCTCTGCCGCCGCGAAGCCGAGGCCGAACGTGTTCACCGTGCCATCCTTTTTGCGGGGTAGATGCGCGGTTGCCTCCTCGGGCAGACGACCGAGCGACTGCCCAAACTGGAACGGATTACCCGGGCGGCCCAGGCGGTAGCGCGTTTGCAGGTCTTTGACGAGCAGGAGATTGCGCACGGTTGGCACAATGGCCACGAGCAGCAGCCCGATGGCGCTTTCCCCCTGGTAGAGGAGTTGGCCGATGAGGTCCAGCGCGCCGTCGAGGTCGCGCCGGGATATCGCATTGCCCAGCTCGAAGATGACTCCCGCGCGCGACATCGGCACCAGCAGGCGCACCGTGGCGGCATCCGCCGTGCGCTGACCGGGCCCGAGGAAAAGGTCCAATTTTTCGAGTTCGTTGTTGATCTGGCGGGTGTCGCCGCCGGTGAGGAGCGTGAACAGTTCGCCCGCCTCG
Organism: uncultured Chthoniobacterales bacterium; assembly: GCA_964247665.1. Lineage (GTDB taxonomy): Bacteria > Verrucomicrobiota > Verrucomicrobiia > Chthoniobacterales > SZAS-18 > CAHJWO01. The sequence goes on from CAXTVY010000064.1 coordinate 824, forward strand.
CCGGTGAGTTCCAGCCCGCGCTCGCGGCAACGCGCCTCGACAATCCGGGCGGCTTCCTCCTCCCAACCACTCTTGGAGGAGTCGAGTTTGTCGAAGACGTGCAGGTCGGCCACCTTGGCTAGCCCCTTGTAGAAAGAGCGTCGCTTGTCGGTTTCGGTCGCGCTGAGCAGGAAGCGAACGTCCGGCGCGAGGCCGTTGTTGAGCAGTTCGAGCAGGGTTTCGAGGCCCTCCAGCACACCGTTGGAGCGACCGATGGGAGAGTCCGCCAGGACGTTCGTGCTTTTGAGCCACACCAGTTTGCCGCCGAAGAATGGCAGCGTCTGCAAGGCGGCGATGGTTTCGTGGACGCGCGCGGCCCCGGCAGCGGCGTTGTCGGCCGCACCGTCGATGATCTCGACCCCGAACTCGCCCGCGTCCTCAGGTGCGAGTTGGTCGGCCAGCTCCCGCGCGTGGGCCTTCACCGTGCCCTCGTCGCTGCCAACGACGGCGGTGATGTTCTTAGGGGCGGTCTTGGGCTTGGCCATCGGAGAACCTTAGCCGCAAAAAGCGTGGGGACGCAAAACAGGTTTCTATTTTCCTATCCGTGCTTTTTGTGGCCAGGATTCCGTGGCTCTAACCGCCGGAGCATCACCCGCTTGCTTAACGAAAGCGAAAATCGTCACATAGCTGAAGAAAGGGGGAAGTGAATGTTATTTTTTGCCGTGAAGACGGTGCGCGCGTTGCGGCAACCCTCCGTTGGCTCCGGGCATGGCAGCGAATCCGGGGACTCGGTCACTTCCCCTTGAATCCGCTTGTCCAAATCACCAACCGCCACGCCCAGGGTACAATTTCGGGCATTTCCTTCCACTGCTGAGATATTCGCACGCTCGAACTGTGAAACAGCCTCAAACAGCCCTTTTCAGAAATAGGGAATGCGCGGTACAGGGTTCGAACCTGTGGCCCCTACCGTGTCAAGGTAATGCTCTACCACTGAGCTAACCGCGCGTTTCCTGGGGAGGCTGACTTCCAGGAGCCATCGCCTCAAGCGGGCATCAGCGCGAAGCCGGACCCACGGACGCCGGAAGATAGTGGGCGTCTTTCGCCTTGGCAACACTTTTTGGTTTGTGGCTGTGGACGGTCGCGTCTGCCTCCACGTCCATGTCGCTGGCCCAGCTTATCCGGGTCAGGGTTGCACTACCTGGACGCCTGATCTCTCCGACGGTAATTGCTCACGCTGTACCATCCGTTGGCTAAAATTGCGCAGACCGCAAACCACCGGCAAATTGGCGGATAAGAGCCGAGGGCAAAAATCGTTGTCGGACGTGATTAAAATAACCTGTTATAATTCAGATGGTTACATGAATGATGGCTCTCGTTTCCGAAGCCTGTTCCGCCGGTCGGGACAACGCTGTGGAGCCGTGGCACAGCCATTGCTAAATGAGGATATGTACGTGCCTGTCACGTACGGGGAACCAATCAAAAAGGTAGCCTGGCCGGAGGGAGTTGTCGGAGATTCGGGGGGATATCCGATGGGCTGGCCAGGCTACTTTCGACTTTCCTGGGGGAAACGCAGGGTGTTTTCAGGGGACAGAGGGGGACAGTTAAAGAACAGCCTGGCCGGGAGGGTAGGGACGTTGGAGATTCGGGGGGATTATCCAACACCGGCTAGGCTGATTCTTCTCCCACCCGCCCACCGGCCTCTCTAAAACCGCGCCGGATCATTCGCGTTCACGCGCTATCAGGGATTCGCCCCATTGCCAGCCCCGCCACGCTGGACTACAGAGGAGCCTGGCCGCCGTCGGCCCCGACTCGCATGGATGTCCAGAATTCCCCGCGCCTCATCGCCTGCCACGACTGCGACGCGCTGTTCACCGCACCGTCCTTGCACGAGGGGGAGCGCATCGTCTGCCCACGCTGCGGCGCGCATCTGTTTGCCCTCCGCCGCAACGCGGTGCAGCGTGCCACCGCCTTTGCGCTGGCGGCGGCGGTGTTCTTCGTGGTCGCCAACCTCTTTCCGTTCCTGACGCTCAAAGCCGATTACCGCGAGAGCGACATGGTGCTCGCCCAAAGCGTGACCGGCCTGGAAACCGCGGGCTATCCGCCTCTCGCCAGCGCCGTGGCGATTTTCACCCTCGTTGCGCCGACGCTGGTCATCGGCGGCCTGCTTTACTTATTGCTACCACTGTTGGCCGGGCAGCGTTGGCCCGGGGCGTCGCATCTCTGCCGCGCCGTGCATGAGGCGCGCCGTTGGAACATGGTCGAAGTGTACCTGCTCGGGGTGCTCGTCAGTATGCTCAAACTCGGCAGCGTGGCCACGCTCACGCTAGGCACCTCGTTCTGGGCGTTCGTGGGACTGATCGTCTGCCTGACAACCGCACTCGCCTCCATCGACTACCGCGAAATCTGGGCCCGCCTCGATCTGGCCGCCCAACGCTGAAGGCAGAAGGCAGAAGGATGAAGGCAGAAGGATGCATTGGAAGATAAAAGATTTGCGTGGCGGTAAAGAAGCCAGCGGGTGAAATTCTTTTACTCTTTGCGTGATCGACCACCTTCTTTGCGGTGTTACCGAATAAACTTTCAGCTTTCTGCCTTCCGCCTTCCGCCTTCCGCCTCCTGCCTTCCACATGCCCGCCACCCACGCCATCTCCTCCCGCGCGGCGGCCCGTGTAGACGATCATCACACCGAGTTCGACCCCGCGAGCGCCGCGGCGCGGGGGCTCGCCGTGTGTCACACCTGCGGGCTGGTGGAACCGGTCGGGCAACGGCGCTGCTCGCGCTGCTTCGCCTCCCTGCACCTGCGTAAGCCCTACGCGCTCCAGCGCACCTGGGCGTTGATGATCGGCGCGGCGCTGCTCTACGTGCCCGCCAACCTGCTGCCCGTGCTCGACGTGCAAAGCTCCATCAAAGGTGAGCAGAAAAGCACGATCATCAGTGGCGTTATCCAGTTCTGGCAGGATGGGGATTACCCCGTGGCCGCCATCATCTTCACGGCCAGCATCATGATCCCCATCCTCAAGATCATTGCGCTTATCTGGCTCTGCCTGGCCACGGGGCACGGCCGCCGGCCGCAGACGACGACCAAGCTCTACCGCGTCACCGAGTTCATCGGCCGGTGGTCGATGGTGGACGTATTCGTCGTGGCCATTCTGGTCGGCGTAGTCCACTTGGGCAGCGTTATGACCATCGATCCCGGCGAGGGAGCCGTGGCGTTCGCGGGAGTCGTGGTGCTCACCATGCTCGCGGCGATGTCCTTCGATCCGCGCCTGATCTGGGATGCCGCCGCCCGGAACGGGCAAACACCGAGACAACCGCCACCCGCCCCATCGTCGTAATAACTGTTCTTTTGCCATGCCCGAGAATGCCCCCGACGCGCCCGCACCTGCCCCCGCGCCCCAGCCGCCGACCGCCGCCGACGCCGCGCTGCCCATCGCGCCGGTCACCCGGCCCCGCCGCCGCTGGCTCTCGCCGGTATGGATCATCCCGGTAGTGGCCGCGTTGCTGGGTCTGTGGCTGGTCTTCAAATATTACTCGGCGCAGGGACCGGAGATCACCGTGCGCTTTGAGACGGCCGAGGGCATCGTCGCGGGCAAGACGCCCATCCTCTGCCGCAGCGTCAACGTCGGCACCGTCGGCACCGTGCGGCTCTCGCAGGACCTCAAGGGGGTCATCATCACGGCGGATATGACCAAGGATGCCGAGCGGCTCCTGACCAAGGACACGCAGATCTGGGTGGTCCGTGCGCGGTACAGTTCGGCGGGCATCTCGGGGCTGAACACCATTGTCTCGGGCAACTACCTGGAGTTGCAGCCGGGTGTGTCCAAGGAGGAAGGCCGGCACTACATGGGGTTGGAAACGCCGCCCGTGACGCCGCCGGGCGTGCCGGGACTACGCCTCAAGCTGATTTCGGAGTCGGCGGGTGGCCTGGATTCGGGCGCAGGCATCTGGTACAAGGGCGTCAGTGTCGGCAAGATCGAGAAGCGCGTGTTCCACCCGGAAACCGGCGAGGTGGAGTTCGAGGCGTTCATCAACAACGAGTTCGCCAACCTGATCGACAAGAACACGCGGTTCTGGAACAACAGCGGCATCGACCTGAAGGTGGGCCCGGATGGCGTCAAGCTGCGCTCGGGCACGCTGGAGTCGATCCTGGCCGGGGGCATCACGTTCAACGAGCCGGACCACATCGACCTGGGCAAGCGGCACGTGGACGAGTACATGACGTTTACCCTGTATGATTCCTACGACGACGCGGCGCGGAAAACCGAGCTGAATCCGGCGGTCCCTTACCTGCTGTTGTTCACAGGCAGCGTGCGCGGCCTGAGCGTGGACGCCCCCGTGGAGTTCCGCGGCATCAAGGTCGGCACGGTGTTTGGCATCAACTTCAAGTACCTGCCCGACGACCCCGACCGCCGCGTGCCGGTGCTCATCAAGATTGACCCGGCGATGCTGTTCAACCTGACCACGACTGACTACACCGCCATCCACAACGCCGTGGACGAAAGCGTGAACAAGGGGCTGCGCGCGAGTCTGAAGACGGGCAGCCTGATCACGGGACAGCTCTACGTGGACCTGGACTTCATCAAGGACGCGCCCCCGGCAACGGTGGCCAAGATCGAAGGTTATCAGGTGATCCCCACGGTGGCGTCGGGGCTGGGGGAGATCCAGGTAAAGATCAACCTGCTGTTGGACAAGATCAACGCGCTGCCGCTGGACAAGACGCTCGACACGGTCAACGTCACGCTGGCGTCGCTCAAGGACACGCTCAAGAACCTCAACGACCTGCTCGCGCAGAAAGACACGCAGGAACTGCCCGCCAGCCTGCGCAAAGATTTGGATGCTTTGCAGAAGACGCTGGCCGGTTACAACGGGCAGTCGGATTTCTACGAGAATCTTTCCAAGGTCATGCGCCAGCTCGACGACACGTTGCGCTCGGTCAAGGGGTTGACCGGCACGCTGGAAAATCATCCGAATTCGCTCATCTTCGGCAAGCCCGGCGATGGGGCGGCTCCCAAGGGAAGCCATTGAGAATGACCGGGGTGGAAATGACCAAGGCCCAATGACCAATGACCAGATGAAAAGCAAATTTTCCCTCTCGGGCGCGGCCCTCGTGGCTGCGTTGTCGCTGTGGCTGGCCGGGTGCGGCGGCAAAGGACAGGAATATTTCCGCCTCAGCGCGCAGACCGGCGGGTCAACCCACTCGGGGGGGGTCGCGGTGGGCGTGGGGCCGGTGACGCTGCCGGGCTACATCGACAAGGCGCCCATTGTCTTCCAGAGCGGTGCGAACGAGTTCCAGGTGCCCGCAACGGCGAGTTGGGCCGGGCCGCTGGGGGAGAACGTGACGCAGGTGCTCACGGACGACCTGGGCCACCGGCTCCACAGCGGCAACGTGCTCGCGTTTCCCTGGCCCGCCAACTCGCGGCTGCGCTATCAGGTGGTGGTGAACGTGGAGCAGTTCCACAGCATCAGCGGGCGCGAGGCGATCCTGGACGTGTCCTGGCTGGTGGAGGAGCCCGCGAGCCGCCAGATCCTCAGCCGCCACAAGGCGAGCTTCCGCGAGCCGGTCCAGGGTGACGGCTATGAGCCGCTGGTGGCGGCGGAGAGCCAACTCCTCGACCAATTGGCCGGAGCCATCGCGCGGTCGGTCGGGAGGTGAGGGGCAGCCGCGCGTGGTTTTGTTGCAAATCCGCTTGTCAGCGTGGGGCGAAGGGGCCTAACGTCATGGCGCTCATGTTCCGCCAAGCTGGTCTTCTCTGCGCGGCGCTGGCGATGTTCTCCATCGCCGGTGGACACTGGGCCGTGCTGCAAAGCGTGGCCTGGGTGCAGATGCTCGGCGACTACTCGCAACGGACCGGCAGTGTCGCCGTGGCCGTCACGGAAACCTTCGACGGCCAGCATCCTTGTGAGTTGTGCCGCCAAATTCAGGCGGCGAAAGCCAATGAGCACAAGGGCGGCAAGCCGATGGCGGCAGCCGGGAAGGAAGATGCCAGGGTCAAAGCCCTGCTCGCCACGGTGAACCCGGCTCTCCCGGCGCGCACGGCGATTAAAATTGTCTTTGCACGCACCGCCTCGCTGTCCGGCCTGAGCCGGAACGACCCGCCGCCGACTCCCCCGCCTCGACGCGGCAGCCTCGCGGCGTAAAACACCCGTCCCGGGCACGGGACGGCTTTTCATCCTCGCAGCGCACGCTGCACGCGGGAGATTTCCCCGCGTTTTGTCCAGACCGCGCCGCCGTCTGGAACGTGCCCGTCGGCTCTCCCGGCCCTTTCGTGCCGCGCTGTAGCCGCCGCCTACACCCTCTCCAAACCGGGCAGGGTGCGCTGATCCACCCTGCTCGTTCCGTTGCACCTTTTTTCCACACACACTCTCCATGCACTTTTTCTGCCGTCTTTCCTCTTCCTGCCAACCGGCGGGCGCGCTGCTGGCGTGCCTCGCCGCCTTATCCCTCACAACCCGGTCCGTTCAAGCTCACGGGTTCGCGGGTCAGCGGTTTTTCCCGGCCACCCTGGCGACCGACGACCCCTTCGTGGCCGACGAATTGTCGCTGCCTACGCTTTCGACGATCCGCACGCCCGACGACGGCGGTACGCGCGAGTTCGACGTGTCCATCGACCTCTCCAAACGCCTGACTCCGTACCTCGACATCGAGATCGGCGTAAACGAGGTCAACCTGTTCCCACGCCATGGCCGCGACAAAACCGGCTTCAGCAACCTGGCGCTCGGCTCCAAGTTCCAGTTCTACACGAACGAGCCACACGAGTTCATCCTGTCACTGGGCGTGGACATCGACGTGGGCGGCACCGGCAGCCGTCAGGTGGGACGCGACGCGTTTACGACGTGGTCGCCGGGCGTCTTCTTCGGTAAGGGATTGGGTGACCTGCCCGCGAGCCTGCCGTGGCTGCGGCCCTTCGCGCTGACGGGCAACGTGAGCGTGGACATCCCCAGCAGCGCGGGCACACGTTCGCGCGGCGACGTGGACCCGGCAACAGGTTTGCGCGGCGTGGACGTGGAGCGCAACCCCGTCAGCCTGGAAACGGATTTCGCGCTCGAATACAGCCTCATCTACTTGCAAGAACACGTCCGGGACGTGGGCCTCAAGGCACCTTTCGACCGGCTCATCCCGCTGGTGGAATTTGTCATCGACACGCCGCTCGACCGCGGCCAGTGCGGCCTGACCACCGGCACCGTCCAGCCAGGCGTGATCTGGTCGGGCAAATATTGCCAGTTCGGCGTGGAGGCCGTTGTCCCGCTCAACGGGCGCAGCGGACACAACGTCGGCGTCCTGGGGCAGTTGCACTTCTATCTGGACGACCTGTTTCCGAACAGCCTGGGCCGGCCCCTGTTCGGCGGCGAATCCCCTTCCAACCACGCAGCCAGCCCGACAAACAAATGAAAAATAAACATCGCACGCTCCATCCACTCCGTTCCGTCCTGCTGGCGGGGCTGCTCGGCCTCGCGGTCACCCGTGCCGGGGCACACGCCTTCCTCCAACGCGCGGAACCGGCCGTCGGCAGCACGGTCAAAGCGCCGCCGACCGAAATTCGCGCCTGTTTCACCGAGGGGCTGGACGCGAAGGCGAGCAGCCTCCAGGTGTTCGATGCCACCGGCAAGGAGGTGGACAAACAGAACGTCCACCCGGACCCCAGGGAGCCGCGCTGGCTGCTCGTCTCCCTGCCGCCGGCCCTCGGGCCGGGCACGTACCGGGTCGTCTGGCACGTGGTAGCGCTGGACACCCATGCCACGCAGGGCGAATTCACCTTCCGGGTCGAACCCTGACGATTCCTTACGCCTCGCCGCTCAGGAGTTCCCCGTGCAGCGAGGATAAATCCGGGTCGCCCAGCGCCATCGGCCGGTGTGCGGCGTTCATCTCGATGGCGCGGGCGAGGTACGCGCGCGCGGCGGCCAGGTTGCCCAACTGCGCCTCGTAACACGCGAGGTTGTAGCGGATCGTAGATTCCTCCGGGTGCCGGTCCAGCGCGCCGAGCAGGATTTCCCGCGCCGCTTCCAGCGACCGGCAACGCCGCGTCGCGTAGGCCAGCGAGAGCGGCCACTGCGATTGCTCGGGCTGCATGGCGGTCAGACGCTCGCTGGTCAGGAGCATCGGCACCCAATCCTTCGTTTCCTGATAAACGGCCAGGCGCAACGCCAGCACCGGCCAATCCGTGCGCCGCGCCGCGTCGATCTCGTCGAGTTCCGCGCCCGCGTCGATGGCCATGCCCAGTTCGAGGTAGCCAGCGGCGGCGGAAAGATGGCGTTCAAACGGGGTCATGGCGGCAGCGGCGGAAAATTGCCGGTTTGATGCAGGAAACGTTCGGGAGCACCTTCCCGCATGTCCCCGACACGAAGAACGTTCCTGAAACTCTCCGCCGCCGCCGGAGCCGCCGCGGGGCTGGGGCTGCCGCCCGGCGCGCGCGCACTCTCCGCCGCCGCGTCCGCCCCGGCCGCGCCCGCCGAATCTCAACCCGTCAAACCCATGCATCTTCTCATTCTCGGCGGCACCGGCTTCACCGGACCGGACCAGGTGCGCTACGCCCTGGCGCGGGGCCATCGGGTCACGGTGTTCAACCGGGGCAAAACGCATCCCGGCGAGCTTCCGGCGGAGGTGGAGCAGCTCATCGGCGACCGGAACGGCGCACTGGACGCGCTCCGGGGCCGCCAGTGGGACGTGGTCATCGACAACCCCACGACCCTGCCTGTCTGGGTGCGCGACGCGGCCCGCGTGCTCCAGGGCAACGTGGACCGCTACGTGTTCATCTCGACGGTTTCCGTCTACGCCGACAACAGCCGCCCGGCCGACGAGGCTACGGGCGCGCTGGCCCCCTACCAGGGGGCCGACGCGATGAAGGAGACGGTGGGGACGCTGGCAGATTCCCGCGCCACGCTGTACGGTCCGCTCAAGGCGCTGGCCGAGCAGGAGGCGGAAAAATGGTTTCCTGGAAAAACGCTCGTCATCCGTCCCGGCCTGATCGCAGGGCCGGGCGACGAAACGGACCGCTTCACGTACTGGCCCGTGCGGGTCGCGCGCGGCGGCAGCGTGCTGGCCCCGGGCGCGCCGGAGGACCCCGTGCAGTTCATCGACGCCCGCGACCTCGCGGAATGGACCGTCCGCATGGCCGAGGATCGCGCGACGGGAATCTACAACGCCACGGGACCGGCCGTGCCGCTGGGCGTCGGCGCGATGCTCGGTGGAATCAGGGATGCCCTGGGTGCGACGGCGGATTTCGTCTGGGTGGGCGCGGAGTTCCTCGCAAAAGAGAAGGTTGCGCCGTGGTCGGACCTGCCGGTGTGGCTGCCGCCCGTGGGTGAAACCGCCGGGTTCCTGCGGACGAACATCCGGCGCGCACTGGACCGGGGGCTGACGTTCCGCCCCTTGGCCGAAACAGCGCGCGACACGCTGGCGTGGTTCCGGGCGCAACCGGCCGAGCGGCAGGCGCGGCTGCGGTCGGGGCTGACGCCGGAGCGGGAAGGGGAATTGCTGGCGCGCTGGTCGCAACGCTAAATTTTTTGCTGCCGACGTGCAGAATCGCGTTGAAGTTTTCGCGGTCCGGGCGGACAAAGCCCTCCCGTGATTTTCTCCCGTTTACCCCGATGAAACCCAAGCCGCTGACCGAAGCCCAGTTCCTCGCCCTGCTCGAAAGAGCCCTCGCCAAGATCGTCACCCGCGACTTCAACCTGCGCACGGCCATCCACGACGAGGTGACCAAGGAAATCCGCCTGCACAACCACGTCGCCTCGTTCGAGAAATTCTGCGAGAAGGGCTCCGTGCCCGATCTCAAGCCCGAGACGGTGGCCGAGTTGCAGGATCAGCTCGCCGCGACGTTCGGCAGCGACGCCACCGTGTCCGTCACGCCCGACGAGACCCGCGGCGGGCTGATGGACGTGGAGATCGTCCTGCCCGACCGCACTGTGACGAGCCAGGTCAAGGTGGACCCGGAAGCCGCCGCGGCCGGGGAGGAGGGGCCCAAGGCTCCTTTCGTGCCCTTCCCCGTTTCGCTGCCGACGGACACGGCGTTGGTCTGGGTGCTCGCCCGGCGCGAGGATCTGGGGCCAGACGAGGCCGCGCGGGCGCTGGCGAACATCGAAGAGGAGTTCTGGGCGTCCAAGAGCGGCCAGCAACGGCAGCGCAAGGGCGGGGAAAAGACGTTCGCGGAGTTCATCGCCAACGTCCCGTCGGCGGCGTTGCTCGAAAGCGGCCTCAAGCGCCATTACAAGGAACCCGAAACGCTGCACTCGCTGCACTTGCTGGCGGGCGGCCCGGCACCGTCCGGGGCGGCAAAAACCGATGGTTCGCTGGACGCGTTATTTTCCGACGAAAACCCCAAAAAACCCCGCCGCGATGTTCAGGATGTTCCGGTTGCCCAGGATGCCCCGGCCCAGGCCCCGGCCGTCGCGGACGACACTACGGGTGAGGACGACGCCCCCTGGGATTGAACCCGCCCGCCTCCATGCGACGCGAACCGGCCAAGCGCATCGGCACCGGCTCCGTCCAGGCCCCGCTCGGCGGGCTGGACGGAGCCTTCGCGAGCGTGAATATGCCGGGTGGCCTGCCGCCCGGTCCCGACCCCGCGCCATCGGCTGCGGCGGAGCCGGCCGCGCCCCACTGGAAGCCGGGCCGCGTCGTGCTGCGGCGGGAGCGGGCGCACCGCGGCGGCAAGACGGTCATCGTCATTGCTGACTTCGCCACGCACCTGCCGCCGTCCTTCATCGAGACCGTGGCCAGGGAGGTCCGCGCCGCTTGCGGCTGCGGCGGGACGGTCCGGGAGCGCACCGTGGAAATCCAGGGCGACCAACCCGCGAAAGTCCGGGCCGCGCTGGAGGCACGGGGGTTCCAGGTGGCCGGGGTGAAGTGAGCGTGACCCATGCCTGTTCTGGAATCGAGGTTCCGCCCGCCCGCGTGGCTGCGCAACGCGCACCTGCAAACGGTCTGGCACGTCGTGCGGCCCCGGCGCTGGACGCTTCCCCAGGTCCCCGAACGCCTGGAACTGCCCGACGGCGATTTCCTCGACCTCGCCTGGATGCGCCGGGACGCGGGCGGCGCACCCGCTGACCGGCTGGCCGTGCTCACGCACGGGCTGGAAAGCGACGCGCAGGCGGGCTACATCCTGGGCATGGCGTCCGCGTTGCACGCGGCGGGTTGGGACGCGCTGGCCTGGAACTTCCGCGGCTGCGGCCCGGAGCCCAACCGGCTGCCGCGCTTCTACCACAGCGGTGAGACGGGCGACCTCGGCACGGTGGTCCGGCACGCGGCGGAGCGTGGACCGTACACGCACATCGCCCTGGTGGGGTTCAGCTTGGGCGGCAACGTGACGCTCAAGTACCTGGGCGAAGCGCCCCCGCACCCGGCGGTCCGCGCGGCGGCGGCGATCTCCGTGCCGGTGGATCTGGCGGCGAGCGCGCGCGTGCTTGACCGGCGGCACGTGAACCGGATCTACCTGCGGCGATTCATCGCCTCGCTGGTGGGCAAGGTGGAAGCGAAGGCAAAACGCTTCCCCGATGGCTTTGACCTGCGTGGCATCCGCCGGATGCGCACGTTCCAGGAGTTCGATGACCGCTACACCTCGCGGCTGCACGGTTTCCGCGACGCGGCGGACTACTGGGCGCAAGCGAGCGCGCGGCAGTTCCTGGCCTCCATTCGCGTGCCTACCTTGCTGCTCAACGCCCGGGACGATCCATTCCTCTCGCCGGAGTGCATCCCGACGGCGGAAGCACAGGCAAGCCCTTGCCTGTTTTTAGAAGCCCCGGCACGTGGCGGGCACGTCGGATTCGTGGACTTCCTATCGCCCGGCCGCGCGACCTATGCCGAGCGGCGGACGGTGGAATTCCTCTCCGAGCACCAGTGACCGGCACCACAGAACAGACGCCGGTTCGATGCCCGGGGCGCGCTCAGCGGCCGGAGGTGCTGCTGATGGCAGGGTCCAGCGTGCGTAACGCGCCTTGCACGTTCAGCGCACCCGTCGCACCAACATCCCCGGTGCCGTAGTTGGAACCCGGGGAGGATTGGAACATCGGGTAGTTGCGGCCCTCGTAGCGGGAGACGACGAGCGGCAGGTGCGAGCCGGTCGGGTTCACGCTGGTGATGTAGTAGACAGCCCGCGAATTTTTCGTCGTTCTGGAGACGGTCTTCGGGCCGGTCTTGGTGTTGCCCTGCGTGGCACGCGCGGGCGTCAGGGCGTTGCCCGGAGTGTTTTGAGCCATCAGCGGTGCCGTGCAGCAGAAAGTCAATCCCAGCGCAATCAGTAGATGTTTCATAATTTTTGGAAGTTACCGTCGGTTTACTGGGTGAAAAAGATACCCGGGAGCAGGAAAGAAGTCAAAAATTTGTTGCAAAGAATCGCCGGTTGGGCGGGGGCGATTCCGTGCCTGGCAGCCGCCGACGCGGCGGGAGCCTTCAGTGCACGGTCGCCACCCGGTATTTCCCGCCCGGCCCGCTGCCCACTTGCACCTGCCCGCCTGCCGACTTGCCGAGCAACTCACGCCCCAGCGGCGACGCGGGCGTGACGACGAATACTTCCTGTCCCTCGTGGACCACCTCCGTGCCGCCCGCCGCCGGTCCGAGGAAGTACCACAGGCGTTCGCCGCCGCCAGTCAGCTCGACCAGCGCGCCGACCGCCACGGGTTCGTCCGGGGTAAAGTCGTGCAGGGCCAACGCGGCGAACTGCCGCCGGGCCAGTTCGGTCTCGCGCGCCTGGAGTGATTGGCCGTGCGCGAGGTAGGAGGCCTCCAGGCCACGCGTGTCATACTTGTTCTCGGCCTTGCTCTCGCCGTCGGTCGCGGCGGCCTGCGCGGCGCGCGCCCCCTGGGTGAAGCGATCCAGTTCAAGGTCCAGGCGGGCGAGGATGGCGGCGACGAGCTGCGGCTTGTTCATGCGGGCGGAGGAGGGAGTGGCCAAAGAATGGCAACGTACCGCCGACCGGGAAGCCGCCAAGTCCTTTGACGAGTTTGGTCCTCCGCTCCTGACCGCGGTTCGTCCGCCCCGATGGTGGTCACCGTCGGGGCGGCTTCGTTGCCACGGGGAGCGTCCGGGCTTGCTCGCGCCGCACGCGGACGTTACGCTCGCTCCGTGTTCACCATCTATCGCCTGAACGCGGATGAACTCGACGCCAGCTTTCTCGAAAGCCTGCAGGCCGCCTTCCCGCACAAGGAAATCGAGGTTGCCGTCGCGGAAACCGATGAAACGGCGTACCTGCTGCGTTCGCCCGCCAACCGCAACAGTCTGCTCGCGGCGGTCGCGGACGTGGAAGCGGGGCACCACGTTGTGGAGCCGGACCAGAGCGCGTTTCGATGAGGCAAGTCCACTTCCGCCAGGAAGCCTTCGCGCAGTTTACCACCTGGGCCACCACCGACCCGGCGCTCTCTGAACGCCTGACCCGCCTGATCGGCAAGCCCGAACCGCTCAGGCATCAACTCAAGGGCTACTGGTCGCGCCGGATCAACGCCGAGCACCGGCTGATTTACAAGGTGATGCCCGAGGCAATCATCATCGTCTCCTGTCGATACCACTACTGAAAGGTGTCCCGCGTCTTTCCTCCCCGGCCCGTCTCAGCAAACCTCTGAGGTTGTGTGAAAACGCTGGCTCAGCGGTTCGTTCAGGCGGGCAGACCAGCCGCAACGAAGTTTTGCTCGCGGCGGGCGCAGTGCACCTCCAACCCACGCTGGCGGCGCATCGCGCGCTGGGAAGGCGAGGCGGTGCTCGATGCTATGGCCGCGCGCCTGGCGGCTAACCGACAACGCCAGCAGCGAAGATTTCATTGAGAACGAGATTTCGCAGGAACAATATGAGCATCGTCGGTAGCAAACCGGTCGTACTTACTACCAGGATCGTGTTGCATCTGGGCGAGGTGTGGCTGTGCTGAACAGGACCGAGAAAGAAATCACCCGTCCGATGCCAGCCGGACCGGCGGGTTGCACTGCCCGCACGGAAGGACCACCCGCGAGCGAAAAATGCTCTGGAGGCCCAACCATTTCCATCTGCCGCCGGTGGATTGGCTTGTCTTTCGCGGCGATTCCCGGAAAACTCCGCTTTCGCCCACATGACCACCGCCCTGCCGCCCGAAATTCCCGAACTGGTCATCGAGGCCGGACGCACCGAACACCAATACTGGCGCGATCTCTGGCGCTACCGCGAACTCTTCTACTTTCTGGCCTGGCGCGACATCCTCGTGCGCTACAAGCAGACGGCCATCGGCATCGCCTGGGCCGTGCTGCGACCGCTGCTGACCACGATCATCCTGACCGTGATCTTCGGCCGCATCGCCCACCTGCCTTCGGGCTCCGTGCCGTACCCGATCCTCGTGCTGGCAGCGAACCTGCCCTGGCAGTTTTTCGCCACGGCGCTCTCCGAGGCCAGCAACAGCCTCATCGGCAACTCCAACCTCATCAGCAAGGTGTACTTCCCGCGCCTGATCGTGCCCGCCAGTGCGGTCATCACCAGCCTCGTCGATTTCCTGATCTCCACCGGCCTGCTGGCGGTGTTCCTGTTGTGGTACCGCTACCTGCCCGACTGGCGTTTGCTGACGCTGCCCGTGCTGACGGTGTTCGCCTTCCTGGCCGCGCTCGGGCCGGGGCTCTACATCACGGCGCTCAACGTGAAGTACCGCGATTTCCGCTACGTGATCCCCTTCATCGTGCAGTTCGGCTTCTTCGTCTCGCCCGTGGCTTTCAGCAGCAGCGTGGTGCCCGCGAAATGGCGGCTGCTGTATTCGCTCAACCCCATGACCGGCGTGATCGACGGCTTCCGCTGGGCGATCTGCCGCGGGGGCGACGTGCCGCTCTACGTGCCGGGCATGTTGGTGTCGGTCGTGGTGACCGGGTTTTTCCTGTGGCTAGGCGTGTGGTACTTCCGCCGGATGGAGCGCACGTTCGCCGACATCATCTAGCCTGCAATGGAACCTGAAGACCAAACCGACAAAGGCGGCGCGTTCCACTTCAGCGTGCGCGACGTGGTGGACGGCCGGGAGATCGGGCCCGCGTTCCTGCCCTTCGCGCTACTCCAGGCGTTCACCGACGAGGTGGGCCGATTTCTGCGCGGCGGCACGCGGCTGGTGGACCTGGCCGCCGTGCCCGCGGGCCTGGCAGGACCCGCCCTCGGGTTAACCGTGACGCTCGACGCCGGGGCGCATGGGGCGTTGCGGCGCGAATGCGGGTTGCTGGCGGACGGCCCGGCGGGCCTGGCGCGGATCGACCCCCGGCGGGCGGAGGTGATCCTGGGGTGGCAGGAGGCGGCGCGCAAGTGCCCGCAACGGGTTTACCGGGTGTACGATCCCGCCGGGACGAAGGGCGGCGGCCTGCGCATCGACGCGAAAACGCGCTTCCAGCCCACGGAGGAGGAGACCTGGGTGGAGGTGGAAAAATACCTCTTCGGCCGGGTGGTCGAGGCGGGCGGCAAGACGAACACAAACCTGCACCTCGTGCTCGACGGCTCGCGCGAGACGGTCATCGTGACGGCCACGGAACAACAGCTCCAGGAGGACGAGCGCAACCGGCTTTTCCACGAGGTGTTGGTCCACGTCAGCGCGCGGGAAAACCTGCGCACGCACCAGTTGCGCGACGTGACGCTGCTGGCGTTCGCGGACCAGTCCGGGGAGGTAGATGAGGACGCACTCGCGCGCATGGTGGCGCGCGGCACGCAGCTCTGGCGCGACCTGCCCGAGGCCGCCGCGCTGGCCGACGGGCGTTGACGTAATCTAATCCAATTATGGCCAACACCAGTGTCCTACTCGACGTGAGCTTCCTCGCGTCCTTCGTGGACGCGGGCCGCCCGCACCATGCGGCGGCGATGGCGTTCTACCGGTACTGCTTGGCGGAGCGGGTGCCGATGTTTCTTTCCACGCTCGTGGCGGACCAGTTCGCGCGGCGGCAGCCCGTGACGGACCTGCCGCTGACAACGCTGCGCGTGCTGCCGTACAACCTGCCGCACGCGCAAAAGGCGGCCGAGCTGGCCGGCGCGCCGGGGGTTGAACCGGCGGACGGAGCGGTGTCGGCGGACGATCTGCGGTTGCTCGCGCAGGCAGTAGTGGAAAACATCGCCTACGTGGCGTCCGAGCATGGGCGCGGGCTGCACCGCGCGTGCAAGCGGCTGCGGCGGGCCGGGCTGCTGCGGGTGGAGGCCATCGCGCTGGCGGATGGGTTCGACCCATCGTGGTTCACAGATGGGCAGCGGGAGTTGCGGTTCGACGGGGAGGGGTGAAGCGGAAGGCGGAAGGCGGAAGGCGGAAGGGTGGAGGGACGGAGAGTTGCGGTTTTGCTTGTGGCGGGGTCGGCGTCCATCCAAGTTACGCGGCCATGTCCC
Source organism: uncultured Chthoniobacterales bacterium (assembly GCA_964247665.1). Classification (GTDB taxonomy): domain Bacteria; phylum Verrucomicrobiota; class Verrucomicrobiia; order Chthoniobacterales; family SZAS-18; genus CAHJWO01. The sequence goes on from CAXTVY010000064.1 coordinate 17,085, forward strand.
CTGTCACCACGCCGCTCCGGGAAGTTCCCGGTGACGGCCGCCACGCCGCCTGGACCGAACCGATGCTCCTGCTAGCGGCTGGACTGTTCCTGATGCGGCTCGTTTATCTGCCGTGGATCAACCTGTTCCCCGAGGAAGCGTATTATTGGAACTACGCGCAGCACCTCGATCTCGGCTATCTCGACCATCCGCCGATGGTGGCGTGGCTGATCGCGGCAGGTACGCGCCTTGGTGGCCAGACGGAGTTCGGCGTGCGCTGCTTTGCGCTCGTCTGTTCGGTGGCAACGACGTTCTTTAGCTACCGGTTGGCGGCCTTGCTGTACGGCCGCCGCGCGGGGGCGGCGGCGGCGTTGCTCGTGCAGGGGCTGCCGTTCTTTTTCATGGCGGGCTGGATCATGACCCCCGATGCACCGCTGACAGCGTGTTGGGCCGGGATGCTCTACGCGCTCGCGAGCGTGTTCTTCGGCGGCTCGGCGCGGGCGTGGCTGGGCGTGGGCGTCTGCCTGGGGCTGGGCGTGTTGTCCAAATATACCATCGTGCTGCTGGGCCCGGCGACGCTGTTGTTCATGGTGCTCGACCGGCCCTCACGCGGGTGGTTCCGGCACTGGGCACCTTACGCAGCCGTCGGGCTGGCGGCGGTGATCTTCTCGCCGGTCGTGGGGTGGAATGCGACCCATCATTGGGCTTCGTTCAGCTTTCAGAGCGCGGGACGGTTGCGGCAGCCCCGGCGGTTCTCGCTGCCGGAACTGCTGGGCTCGGTGCTCCTGATGCTGACCCCCGTCGGGATCTGGCTGGCCGCGCGCACCTGGCAGCGCACGGCGGCGGCGACGCTGGGTGTGATGGCGGAGGAGAAGCGGCGGCGTTTGTTCGCGTGGGTGTTTACCCTGACGCCGCTAGCGGTGTTCGTGGTGTTCAGCCTGACGCACCGGGTCAAGCTCAACTGGACGGGGCCGCTCTGGCTGGCGCTGGTGCCGGTGCTGGCGTCGCAGGTGGCGGGGGCGGGGCTCACCCGGCCGATGGGGACGGCGTTGCGCGTGGGCGGGCGGGTGACAGCGGCGGTGTTGGCGGCGTTGTACCTGGGGTTGTTGCAATCGCTGAGCTTCGGCGTGCCGGGGCTGCGCCCGGCGAGGAACATCGTGCTGCTGCCGGTGGGTTGGCCGCAAATGGGTCAGGAATTGGAGCGCGAGCAGGCGGACGCCCAGCGCAAGACCCGGGAGAGGGTATTGATTGTCGGCATGGACCGCGATTTCATCGCCAGCGAAGCGGCGTTCTATCATTCGCGGCGTCCGCAGTCCGTGCGGGAAGTGACCGGCGCGCATCTTTTCGGGGAGGAGAGCCTGATGTATGCCTACTGGTTCCCGCCGTCGTCGCTGGACGGCACGTCGCTCGTGCTGGCGAGCTTCAACTCGCATTGGATCAACACCGAAGAAGTGGCCCGGCATTGTGACACCATGGAAGAAATCCAGAGCCACGCGATCCAGGTGCGCGGCCGGACCGTGTGCAACTATTATACGCGCATGGTGCATGGGTATCACAGCGTGCCGGCGAGCCGCGAAGCGGTCGTGCAATGAGGTAGGGATGGCTCGGAGAGCCATCCCTACTTTGTGACGAGTGCTACTCGCGCTTGAATTCGATGCTTACCTCGTAGTAACCCTTCTTTGCCAGGGGAGCCGGGAGCGGTTCGATCTGCTTGACGCGTGCGGCGGCGGCCAGGACCGACTCGTCCATGGGCGCGACGCCGGAGGCGGTCGAAAGTGAATATTTCGAGATGTGGCCGTCCTTCTCGATGCGGATTTTCAGCATCGCCACAAGCGTGCCCTCGGCTGTGCCACCAGCGACAGTGGGCTGATCCCACTGGCCGTGCAGCTTGTCGTGAATCTGCTCGTTGTAGAGCGCGATGATGCCGTCGGAGTTGCCGCTGCCGCTGCCCTTGCCGCTGCCGCTGCCACCTTTGCCGAAACCACCGCCGCCGCCACCGTTGTCGCCGTCGCCCGTGCCCGCGCCGCTGCCATTGATCGCGGCCATAGCTTCCGCCTTGCGTGCCGCTTGCTCGGCGCTGTCGCCCGCGCTGCCCGCCGCTGTCTTCTTGGATTTGCTGCTGCCCGAAGTGGTGGCAGGCGAGGCCGCCGCTGCCTTTTCGTCGCCGGTTTTCTTGTCCTGATTTTTCTCCTTGGCTTTGCCCGCGCCTGCAACGGTAGGCTTTTCCTCGGTCTTGAATTTGGCGTCGGATTTTGTTTCGTCCCCGGATTTTTCTTTCTCCTTGTCGGCTTGCTCTTTTTTGGGTTGAGGTGTCGCCTTGTGCTCGTCCTTTTTCCTGGGCGGATCGTCGTCCTCGTCCTGGTCAGCTTTGGGTTTGGGGGTGGGTGCCGGGGTTTCCTTCTTCGGCTTGGGTTTGGGAGTAGGCGTGGGCGTGGGCTTAGGTTGGGGAGGGGGGGTCGGCTTGGGTGTGGGGGTGGGTTTTGGTTTGGGAGTCGGGGTCGGGGTTGGTTTGGG
>CAXTVY010000065.1:0-19441 GCA_964247665.1 uncultured Chthoniobacterales bacterium
GCCACGCATGATCGAGGCCGCTGTCGATCCAGGCGCGCGAGCCGCCGCGGACGAACTTGACCGTGTCCGCGATGGCGGCCTCGGCGATGCCCAGGTTGGAGGCGTTCTGCATACCGACGTTCACCGGATTGTGGATGACATGCACCCGCCCCTGGTAGCGCGCGACGTGCTCGGCCACCAGCAGATCAACCACATGCGGATTGCCGCCGTCATTGACGATGACGTGCAGCCATTCCGGGAACGACTGGCCGAGCACGGACGCCATGCAGCGCCGCAGCATGAGCGGCCTTTCCCGGGTGCGTGTGATGATCGTCACCCGGGCATGTTTGCGGGCGGCGGCGAGCGCGGTCTGGCCCGAAGCGCCGCCCTGGTTGGCGGCCAACTGCAAAGTCATTTCCCGCGGGGGCTGTCCCGGCTGTTGGAGGGGAGCTTTGATGGGAGAACGTAGCTGCATGGAAAAGGGGAAGCAAAGGGTTCGTCACCGCAGGGGAGCGCACCGGCTCATTGCCGGCTCCCGCTCCCGGCCAGCATCTCCGGCCCGGGATGAAGGTCCCCGTCGCCCTCCTGCGGCGTGGCGGTGGTCGTGGCGAGTTGGTCCACGTGGCGTTGCAGGTTGTGGCAATGGCCCAGCAAAGTCTCGTATTCTTTCGACAGGTCGGCGTAGGCACCTTGCAGCCGCCCATACTCCTGCGCGGACGCTTCGGCGTGGAAGTTCAGGCCGTGGTAGGTATTTTCCAGGTCCCGGTAGGCCCCCAAGGTGCGCTGGTGGGCGTCGTGTTCGAGCCCCATGGCCTTTTCGAGGGCCTGGTACGCTTCGAGGGATTGCTGGTGCGCGCTTTGTGCGCGTTGCGCCGCTTGCTCCAGGTCCCGGTAGGCTTCCAGGGTCTGGAAATGCGCCCCTTTTTCGAGGTCCAATGCGCGCGTCTGCTGATCGAGTTCGTAGCGGGTATGCTCTGAATACAGGTACAGCGTCAGAAAATTCGCCTCGCACGATTCGAGAAACCCGCCCGTGATATCCATGGCCGCGCGCAGGGCATTTAGATGATCGCGGCAGGGGAGAGGCAGCGTGTCATCGGACCGGTATAAAATTGCCAAGCCAAACGCCGCCGGGACGATGATCACCTGCCATCCGTGCCCCAGATCGCTGGCCAGAAAATCCTCCACTGCCGTGAGGACACCGTTGCGTGGCCCGCCGGGGTGCGTGGCGATGGCGTACTGGCCGGGGGAGCGGAACCCGCCGTCGATGAGTGCATCGCCGTCCAACGAGATTCCCAGGGTTTCCGAGTACTCGTGCCGCCCTTCCGCCGGAATCCCGGCGGGGTCGTGGTACATGTCGCGGCGGCCGAAGGGCCAGCTCACGTCGTGCATGAAAACCACCGGCCCTCCGCCTGTTTCTCCAGCCCGGGTAGCAGTGCGCTGGATGACTTCCAGTTCGTGACGCAGGGTGTGGTAATTATGGTCGCCGTCCAGGAAGTAAGCGCCGCAACCTTCCAGGCCCGGCAGGATGTCCAGAGACCGGCCAACCACCAGCCGGTCGGCGACCACCTCGTCCTGCGGCGGGTCCGGGTGCTGAATCATTCCGGCCACTCCGGGGGCGGCGGCAGGATCGATCCCGACGTAAGCGCACCCATTTTCCCGTCCCCAAGCGAGCAAGCGGGCCGTAAAGATCCCTTTTTCCACCCCCACCTCGCAGAGGCGACGCGGCCGGAGCCGCGTGAGGATTGGCTCGATCAAGCGCCAGAAAGCGTCCAGCGAGCCGAAACGTCCCGCGAGCCGGGGTTGCCCATCCTGAAGCACGGCCGGAAGCGGGGGGGCATCGGATTGGGTGGGCATCGTGGGAAATGGGATGAACAGCGGGCGTCGGATCAAGGCGCAGGCGGAAGGTGAGCCGGGCCGATCACGGCCGCCGCCAGTTTCGTCAGCGGCAAGCTTTGAGGGAGGAATATGCTAGGCGTGCGTCTTCTCTTGCGCACCGAAAACTTGCGCGAGCATGGCCAGAAAGGCAACAACCCCGCAAGCCGGGCGAGAGACCGTGCGCGGGATAGGAAATGAAACCATCGGAAACCGGAGGGGGTGTGCTGTTGCGGAGGTCTCTGACAATGGTTGATGACGCAATCGGGTGCTATGCCCTACAGAGAAAAAGGCGCTGGATCAACCAAAAATCATCAGTGTCGTTGGTTCATCTTTGTCAAATCCACCTGTGAGTCGCCGCAATCCGGGCAGCTCGTGGATCAGCAAGTTCAGGGCACCAGCGGACCAAGAATGGCCACTCGCCGCCCCATCATCCCGCTGGCAGCCACCGTGCTTTCATGGAACCATGCGCGCACCCGATGAAATCCCCGCTCGTCCTGGCCGTGGCTCTCGCCACGGCCATCCTGCTCGTTTACAGCAGCGTCTATTGCAGCGGGACGTTCGGGGTCAATGACGACTACCAGTATCTACAGCGTGTTTACACGGGTACGTTCGATCCCGCGCACAACGAACAGAACGGCATGGGCAGGCAAGCCGCTGCGTGGCTGCTCGATGCGGGCTACGCCCTGTGCGCCGGATCGGTCGGCAACCTGGTACGTCTCCGCCTGATTTCCCTGGTGGGGATCTGCCTGTTCTCCACGGCGCTTTACCGGATTTTCCGCCGCGCTGGCCAGGATCAAACCATGGCCCTGACGGCGACGCTGTGCGTGGCGTTCTCCCCCGCCTGCGGGGTGTACGCGGCGTGGGGAGCAGCCGTTTTGAGTCCCTACGCGCTTACCCTCTGCCTGCTCGCGGGCCGGTGGCTCCAGGAACTTCCGGCGGACCGGAGGTGGCGGTGGTTACGGTGCGCCGCGGCGGCGGGGTTGATTCTGCTGGCTTGCAGCATGTGGCAGGCGGCAGCCCCCATCGCGCTCTTCGCGGCTTTCGCCGATGCCTGGAACCGGTCCCGGCCGGGCGCTCCGGCGATGGCTGCCGTCAAAACCCGCAGCCTGCCGAGCGCCGGGATGATCGTGGGCGGCAGCGTGGTGGCCTATCTGCTGGCGGAACGCCTCGCCGTGCGTTTGGGTTGGGTCCATGGTTCGGGGTTGGAGCGGTTGACCGTTGCCGTCGACCTGCGCGCGAAATTCTGGCTGTTCGGCGAGTTGCTGCGTTCCGGGTTTGCCTGGTGGGCTCGCCTGCATTCGCTGGCCTGGGAGGTGCCGGTCGCGGGCTTCGTCGCGCTGGCCTGCGGAACAACCGTCTTCAGACCGGGCTCCGCCGGGGATTCTGCCGGGCGGCTCGGCCGCCGGACCGGGCTTGCCGCCGGGATGGTTCTTGCCAGCATCGCGCCGCTACTCGCCGCCAGCGAGAACAACGCTGCCTTCCGCACGCTCCCCGTGCTCTATACGACCATGGCCTTTCTGGCGGTCGAGGGGGTCGCGCGCTGGGTGCGGGGTGGACCCGCGTGGCTCAAACCGGCTGCCGGTGGCGCGCTGGCCGCACTGCTGGGGCTTTGCGCCTCCTACCATGTGCGTGCGGGCATCGTGGGGCCCAACGTCCGGGAGTATCGTGCCGTCAGCAAACTCGTGCAGCGCCAGTTCCGCGAGCGGCCGACGCGGCTGGTCTACCTGGTGCCTTCGCCAGTGCTCCTGGCACCCGACAGCATGAAAGCGTCGTGGGAATACGGCCTGGTTTCCTCGCCCTTCTGGTGGGTGACCAAACCATTCCTGCTCGACATCTTCCGCGCCCAGAAGCTGGGTCCGAACCCACAGGCGGCCGACCTGGAAATTTTTTACCGGGAGGTGGGGCACGCAGACCTGCCGGTGCTCAATCCCATGCCGGAGATGCTGCGCGAGCCCGGCACGTGGCGGGATGATGCCCATCTGGGCCGGGTGCTGACTTTTTCCCACGGCTGGGTTTATTCCCCCTGGTTTGGTTATCTGGGCGTCCGGGAGTTCCCGATCATCCAGCACCACACCATGGGTGCGCTGCTCTACATCGGCGGTCAGCCGGACGAAATCTGGCTGCACAAGGAGGGCCTGGGCAATTTCCTCGCGGCTAAAAAGACGTTCCCTTCCCTCTACGTGAACGAACGGCACGACTGGGTTTACTTGCTGGATACGGATCGCGCCCGTTGCGCCGTGCGCGACGCCGCTGGCCGGCAATGGCCGCTGCTCGAATGACCGGCAAGGCAGCGCGTGCGGTTCTGCCGCTGAAGCTGGCAGTACGCGGAGGTTTCGCCTGAAATTAACCCTCGCCATGGTTGGCTGCGAGCCGGTAAGGTGCGGATACACCTTCGCAGCCTCTCCCCCATGCGCACCCTCCTTTTCTTTCTGCTCGTCGTTCCACTGGCCACCGCGTTCACCGCGTTTTGCGCCGAACCGGCGCTGACGATCTACAACCAGGATTTTGCCGTGGTGCGCGACACCGTGCCGCTCGACCTCAAAGCGGGGTCCAACGACGTGCGTTTCGCTGACACGACGACCCGCCTGGAGCCGGACTCCGTCCTCCTGCGCGACCCGGCGGGCAAGGTGACGCTCCAGATCCTCGAACAGAACTACCGTGCCGACCCGGTGTCGCAGGCGTTGCTGCTCTCGCTTTTTGAAGGCAAGACTATCGGCTTCCTCGTGGACCGTCCCGACGCCCAGCCGGAGATCGTCCAGGGCAAGATCGTGCGCAGCGGCTACGTCCCGCCCGCGAGCGGGCGGCAACGCTTTGGCAACCAGTACTACGAACAGCAGATGGCCAACGCCAACGCGGGCCCGGGCGAGCCGATCATCGAGGTGGACGGCAAACTGCGCTTCTCCCTGCCCGGCCAGCCGCTCTTTCCCGCGCTGGCCGACGACACGATCCTCAAACCCACTCTCAACTGGAAGATCCAGAGTGACGGGGCCGCCCGGCTCGACGCCGAACTGGCCTACGTCACCGGCGGCATGAACTGGGCGGCGGACTACAGCGTGGTCGCCCCCGAGCAGGGTGACCAGATTGACCTCGTGGGTCTGGTGACCATCGACAATCAGAGCGGCAAAACTTTCACCGGCGCGAAGATCAAGTTAATGGCGGGGGATGTTAATAAGGTGCAGCCAAATGAGCAGGGCCCCCGGTTTGCTGCCAAGTCCATGGTCATCAACGGAATGCTGGACGGCAAGGAGTCAGGCGTCACCGAGAAAGCCTTCGACGAGTACCATCTCTACAGCCTGCCGCGTCCCACGACGCTGCACGACCGCGAGACCAAGCAGGTCGAGTTCGTGCGGGCCGAGAACGTCGCTTCCCAGACCTTCTACGTGTACGACGGGGTCAAGATCGACTCGCAGCGCTACGGCAACTACTCGATGGAGAACATCCGCAACCAGAGCGACTACGGCACGCAGAGCAACCCGAAGGTGTGGGTCATGCGCGAGTTCAAGAACGCGGCGGCCAACCACCTGGGCATCCCCCTGCCCAAGGGCCGGGTGCGCTTCTACCGGCGCGACAGCGACGGGCAACTGGAGTTCACGGGCGAGAACACGATTGACCACACGCCCAAGGACGAAACGGTGCGCGTGTTCACCGGCAACGCCTTCGATCTCACCGGCGAGCGCAAGCGCACCGGCTACAGCACGGGCAACCCGCGCGACACCGCCGACGAGTGGTTCGAGGTCCGGCTGCGCAACCACAAGCCGGAAACGGTGGAGATCCGCGTGGCCGAGCACCTCTACCGCTGGACGAACTGGGAGATCACCGATAACAGCGATCCCTTCGTCAAGACCAACTCGCAGGCCATCGAGTTCCGCGTCCAGCTCAAGCCCGACGAAGAGAAGGTTGTGACCTACAAGGTGCATTACTCCTGGTAAGTTCCCTGCCCGTCCAATCGCTCTGACATGACTGGGCCTGGCCGACACTTTTCAGAACGGGCGGTGGTACGCCGTGTCCAACACCGGCTTACCGGACAGATGCCGGCTACTGCGCCTGACGCAACGCCCTGATCGTCAGCTCCGGCAAGCAGCCGGACCAAGCCACCGCCAAATCATCGATCCATCGAGTGGAGACGGACGGTGGAACGGAATCAAGTCTGGCCCGGCGCCGGGGCGTCTTCTTTCCAGCGCGCCAGCGATTCGCCGTGCAGGTGGTGCGGACGCATGAACCGCGCGAGCACCCCGTAGCGTGGCCCGAACACCAGCGCCGCGACGAAACACGCCCCCAGCACCAGCACGATGGCCGGGCCGCTGGGAATATCCGTCCAGTAAGATAACAACAGCCCCGAGGACGCCCCGGCCGCGCCCAGCAGCCCACCGTACCACGACAACGCCCGGTAGCTGTCGCTGAGCAGGTACACCGTCGCTGCAGGCAGCACCAGCAGCCCGACCGAAAGCACCACGCCGACCGCCTGGAGGCTGGCGATCATCGCCAGGATGATCAGCGTGATGAGCAGGTAATTGAGCCGCGCCACCGGCACGCCCAGGCTCTGCGCGACCGAAGGCTCGAATAGCGCCAGCATCAGCGAGCGTTGCAAGCTCACCAGACTCACTGCCGACAGCGCGCCCACCACGTAGATAATCCAGAGGTCACTGTTGGAAACGCCCAGGATGTTGCCGAACAGGAAGTGCGTCAGGTCTACCGGCACGCGGCTGTACTTGAGCAGGATGATGCCCACGGAAAATGCCACGGTGTACAGCGCGCCGATGGCCGTCTCGTCCTTGAGACGGGAGGAGCGCGCGACGAGTTGACCGCCGATGCCGACCAACAGCGCCGCGACCACAGCCCCGCTGAACAATCCCAGCGGCGCGAGCCCGAAGAAAATCGCGCCGACCGCCAGCCCGGGCAGGAGCGAGTGCGACAGCGCATCGGCCAGCAGCGCCAGCCGCCGCAGGACAATGAACGCGCTCAGGAACCCGTTTGTAAACCCCACCAGCACACAGCCGACGAGGGCCCGCTGCATGAACTCGTAATGGAACGGCTCGGTCAACCAGCGCAACGGCGCGAAAGCGAGGGAGGGGGTCATCGTGCGGCGGTTCCGGTGAAAACTTCCATGCCGTAGGTGCGGGTGATGTTCTCCGGCGTGAACACTTCCTTGACGGGGCCGAAGGCGACGAGTTCGCCGTTGAGGAAGATCACGTCGTCGAACAGTTCCTCGACCGTGCGCAGGTCGTGGTGGCTGACGACGACGAGCTTGCCGTCGCGTTGCGAAAGCGCGCGCAGCAGTTCGCTCAACACGGCCTGCGCGTTGCGATCCAGTCCGGTAAAGGGTTCGTCGAGGAGATAAACGTGTGCGCCCTGTGCCACGGCGCGCGCCAGGAAGGCGCGCTGCTGCTGGCCGCCCGAGAGCGCGCTGATCTGCCGGTCGGCGAGATCGGTCAGGCGCGTCGCCGCGAGTGCTGCCTGCACGATCTGGTGGTCCTCCGCGCCGAAGCGGCCCCAATGACCCAGTGATGGGTAGCGTCCCATCTCGGCCAGCCCACGCACCGTCAGCGGGAAATCCCAATCGACCACGCTGCGCTGGGGCAGGTAGGCGATGGAACTCTCGGCGCGCGTGTGGCCGTGCTCTTGCGCATCGAAGTGGACCGCGCCGGTTTCCACGGGCGTCAGGCCGACGATGCTCTTGAGGAGCGTGGACTTGCCCGCGCCGTTGGGACCCAGCAGCCCGACGCACCGGCCGCATTGCAGGTCCAGGTCGATGTGGTGCAGCGCGGGCACCCCGCGGTACGAAACCGTCAGGTCGTTGATGAGGAGGCGGTGCGAAGACATGGCGGAAAGCTCGTCAGGGTGCGGCCGGAGAGGGCGACGCGCCCGGCACGGTAAACACTTCCGACGCGGTGCCGTTGGCGGCGGCCCAGACCGAGTGTTCCACCTGGTGGCCGTCGGGAAAACGAATCGTGACCCGCGCCGCTGCCGGGCCAGCCTCCGGGGACACGCCGCCCGTGGCAACGGGCCAGTGGGCCAGGACCACGAGGTCCACGCCCTCCGGTGGCACGCTGGTGGTCCAGCGCGTGGTGAACCGGGCCTGGGGTCCATGGCCTGCGAGCACCGTTTGGTCGAGGTTCTTGATCTCGAAATCCGTCGGCGCGGGCGCGAACACCGCCGCCACGTCCAGCGGCGCAGTCTCGGCGGGGGGGAGGTCGACGACGGGTCCAGCGGTGGTCGAGATGACCGCCGCAGCCACCGCCGCCGGACGCGTCAGGCGATAAACCGGCACGCCCGCCAGCACGAAGACAGCGACGATGAAGACCGCCTGCAAGAAGGGTGAACCGCGCACGTTGGATGGTCAGGCATCCGGTGCCGGATTGCAAGCGGGATGCAACAAGTCGGGCGGTTGCTCATTGCATTGCGTCCACGAAACCGCTGCCGTTGTGCAGCATTATGGCGTCGTGCGTGGGCGCGAGAGACCGGTGCACTTCCCGGTGGGCGAGCCGGAGATGGCCGGACTCATTGTGTCGTCCGCGGTCGGCAGGCTGGCGTGATCCGCACACCGGTTGGCGGCGGGATTGGTGCTGGTGTCGACATCGCGGACCCAGGCGCGAGTCCGGTAAAAACCCGACCAGTCAAAGACGCCGAAGAGCGCCAGCACGGCGGGAACGGGTCCAGGCCGTTCGCCCCGCCCTTGCATCCGCACGGAACCATCCCCGGGAAAATTCGTGGATTCTTATTTCGCGGCGGTGGCAGGCCACCAGAACTGTTCCGGGCCGCCTGTGCCGTCACGGCTGACGTTGTCCTCGAACCAGTTGACGATTTCGTAGTGGTTCACGGGACCGGCCGTGCGCAACGTTTCGTCGTAGTGGATGTGGGTCTTCTGGGCCACGGTGATCGTCTTGCCCACAAACCCGCCGTAGATGCCGTTATAACCGCGCGCGTGGTCGTCGGCGGACGACGTGGGATTCGAGCCCGGCCCCAGCAAGAGCTGTAGTTGGGTATTGATCGTGGTGATCCTTGCCTGGTCGGCCGCGATCTGCGTCTGGGCCTGCTGCATGTGTTGGTACTGGCCCGGGGCGCCGGTTAGATTGTAAATTGCCTGTGCCTGCGTGTAAGCGATGTTGTTGCCAGCGATGTCAAGGTTGAGGGACGCAATCTGGCTTTGCAGGCTGATGATCTGACCGGACGTTCCGCTCGTGCCGCCGGAGACGACGCCGGCGGTTGGCACGGCCTGGAGAGCCAGGTTCAAATCGTGGTTGGGTGCGTAGATGATGCCCTCGAAATCTTGTCCGGTAGCGATGTTGATGCTGCGCGCGGGGTACGTGCCGTCGGCGTTGACCGGAGGCTGGATGCCATTGAATACCGTTTGCCGCGCCAGAAACGAGTTGTTGATGAGGCCGTTGCCTTGCAGGTTGACATTGCCAGTGAAGTAGATGATCGCGCTGACGTTCGCCGCGACGTTCACGTAGCTGCTGCCTGCAGTGATGATATCACCCTGGACGTAGACCTTGATGTACGCGGGCGTCGTGGCCGTGACGTTCCCCGACGCCGCCGGGGCGGCAAGGTTGATGATCTGGCCGCTGTTGGGCAGGTTGATGCCGTTGAGCCGCACCATCGTCGGGTTGGTGGCGTCCGTGCTGGCGGTGTAGGTCTGGCTGGTGATGACGGTGCCACCGTTGGTCACGCCCGCCCAGGAAGGGTTGAGCATGTTGGTGGTCAGCGGGGTGAGTTCCTGGTAGAAATTGGCGCTCTGCTGACCGGAGACCTGGTCGCCGTTGGTGACGGTGCCATTGTTGGTCATGGCGTCGCCGTTGACGGTGGCGTGGCTGGCGTTGATGAGCTGGCCGTTGGTGGCAATGTTGCCCATCATGCCGTGGTTGGTCGCGCTGCTGTAGTTACCCTTGCTCGAATCGTAGCTGTCGATGAGCACGTCCTGGTTGCTCAGGTTGATCTGCTTGTCGGCCATCAACGCGTTGCGGAAGTTTGTCTGTGGCCGGACGACGACCTCCACCAGACGCGCGGCCTGCGGCGCGGCGAGGCTCTGGCCCGTGCGCCAGTCATTGAAGAAGGAGATCTGGCGCAAACGGTTATCGCGCTTGTCGATGTTGGGCCGGGCTGGGCCCGTGACCCCGGCGATGCCCAGGGAGCGCACGCGGTACCACCAGCGTGAACGGTCTACGCCGTCGGCGTCGCGCAGCTTGGGATTGTCTAACTGGGAGATGAAGGAGTTGTCGCTGCTGGCGGCGAAGTTGCTCGGCGCCTTGTCGCTGCCGGGTACGTCCACGAAGACGCGGACCTGTGTGGTGGTGTTGCCTTCGCCTCCGTGCGTGGGCAGGCCGTAGGGCTGGCCGGTATCGGGGAAGGCGTGGCCGAAATTGGTGTAGGCCGTGCCGGTGGAGGGACTGGTGGTCGTCCAGCCCGTCTGGAACGAGGCGGCCGGGCTGGCCGCGACCCGTTTGCGCAGCTCGTTCATGGCGATGTCCACCCCGGCTTCGGAGGCGACGATGGACTCCTGCCAGCTCGCGCTCTGGTAAGTCGTGTGGTAGCGTGCCACGTTGGTCAGCAACAGGCTGCCGGCGACGACCGAGAGCACGCAGACCACGATCATGACGATGGCCAGGCCGCTGCCTGATTCGCATCGGCGGTGCGCGCGGCCGTTAGTGCGCGAGGTTCTTGCTGCGGACGAAGGTGACATTGTGCAGGGTGATGGCGTTGGTCTGGTTCGCGGTGGCCAGGGGCTGGAACATCGCATGGAAGGTGACGTTGTAGCGCAAGATGGCCCCGGTGGTGTCCGTGGCGTCCGGCGTGATCGTCGGAAAGGCATCCATGTTGGAGGCGATGGTCACCGGCCCCGAGGACACGTAGGTGCCGTTGTGGAAGGAACTGGCCACGAGAGGCTGCCAGGGATCGTTGCGCGTGATCGAACCGTTGTTGAAGCGGTAAGCGATGATCTGCGTCGTGATGGTCGGGGCAGTGGGATCGTAATAGGCGGCGGCGGTGCCATCGGAGTTGACCTGTGCATCGTTGACGATGGGAAACAGGTGCTGCGGGTCGGCCGGGTTGAACCGGTAGTAGTTCGGCACGGTGATCTGGATGCCTTGGCCGTCGTTGTCCATCCCGGGCGGTGTGGTGGCCCGGCGAAGATCCTGGGCAAGGAAGTCGAGCAGGCGCATCTGGTCGGCCAGTCCGGTGGCATATTCCTCGGTGGCGGAATAGCTTTTCTGGAGGGCCACGACGCCGGTCAGGGCCGCGACGACCACGACGGCCAGCATGGCTGCGGCGATCAGGACCTCCAGCAAGGTGAAACCGTGGCGGACCGGGGCGGGAAGCGTCTTCATTTGCTGATGCCCCACCGCGACACGAGCGTCGTCAAACCGCGGTTGCGGGTGCGCGCGCCCCAGCCAGGCCAACTGACCACCAGATCCACCTGGAGCATTTCCTGGGAGCCCAGTGCCGTAGACGAAAACCCGGCGGGAGAGATGCTGACGGCACCCGTGCTGATGCGCGTGACGGTAAAGGAGCCAGGATTCGCGGCAGCCGCCAGGGAAGAGGGCGCGTAGTAGGGCGAAACGGTAATGGTTTCCGTCAGGCCAGGCAGGTTGATGGAGGCGTCGGTCATCGTGCCGAAAAGGTTGGTGCTCACCCACACGGGATCAGAGACCTGCTGCCAGTTCGACAGCCGGACCTGTTCGACGCGTTGTTGCAAACTCTGGCTGGCGTTGGCTGTTTCGGAGGCCGAGCCGAGCAGGCGCATCATGTTCGAATTGAGCGCGAAGAGCGAGGTCAAAAACAGCATGATAATCGCGCCGGCGATAGATGCTTCCAGCACGGTGAATGCCGCCTGCGAGCGCCTGCGCCGGGACTGACGGGGCAACGGCCCCCAGCCGTCGGAACTCGGCGGATGGATGGGGGGGAGAGGTTGCATGGACTGGGCGCGGACGGCGGAGGACGAATGATCGTTGAAAGCAGGAGAGCAACTACCGTACCGTTTCCACGCCATGCGCGGGCCAGAATTTTTCGTGCTCCGGTTGTCTCTCCGAGCAGTCGTCTGCTTGCTTGCAGGGAGACGATCTCCGATTTCCACTCCCGGCAGGCGCCGCTGTCGGCGTTGCCGACGTGACCATAGCCTGCGGCTGAATGAATCGTTTACCGGACGGCGGGTGCGCTCCAACAGCCACGCCACGTCCCGGTGCAGTTCGGTGGTTTGTGCGGCGTTCAACGGCGTCAACCGCAATAGCCGCTTCTTCGACAACGGCCGCCTTCGCGCGACCGGTCTGGGCGCGTTCTTGCGGGGGCGTGGTGCAGGGGTGGTCCCGGTGGCGGGGCAGGCGACGGATCATCGTGCGAAGCTCCCCGCGCTCATGGGCGTGAGGCAGGGTTCGAGGTGCATCTCATCGAGAATGCCTGCCGGAGAGTGGAACTGCGTCCGGGTGACACGGGCCGCGCCGTTGAAGAGATCCGCGCGGCAGGCGTGATCATCGAGTGGGCGGTCTGCCGCAACGAAGCTCCCACTCGCCACAGAAAACCGTTGCCCTGCGCCGGTCGATTCCGTCAGGGTGATGAATACACGCGGCCACGGGAGCGTCCCTGGCAGAAGCCCCATCTATTCGCGCACCATTCCCGCCGCTTCTTCTTTCCCGATGTCCGCCACCGCCGTTGCCGTGCAGAACCGCGTCCGTGTCCACGCCAAGTTTTTCTTCCGGGGCGAGCACAAGTTCTTCCTCCAGGGTATCACCTACGGGCCGTTCCACCCGGACGCGCAAGGTGACTTCGTCGGCACGCCGGATAAGGTGCGCGCGGATCTCGCATTGATGCAGGAACTCGGTGTCAACCTGCTGCGCGTTTATCACGTCCCACCGCGCTGGTTCATGGATCTCCTGGCCGAGTTCGGGATGCTCGTGCTCATCTCGATTCCCTGGGCCGAGCACGTCGAGTTCCTCAATGACCGCAAGATCCGCACGGAGGTCGTCCGCACGGTGAAACGGTCCGTTTCGGCGCACCGGGGGCATCCGGCGGTGTTCGGCTATCTCGTGGGCAACGAGATTCCCACCACGATGGTGCGCTGGCTGGGCGTGCGGCGCGTGACCGAGTTTTTGGAAGGTCTCATCAACGTGGCGCGCGCCATCGCCCCCGACGCGCTGTATTCCTACGCGAGCTATCCGCCCACGGAATACCTGCTGCCGCAGAACGTCGATTTCTGCACGTTCAACGTGTACCTGCACCACCAACGCGACTTCGAGAATTACCTCCTGCGCCTCCAGAACCTCGCCGACGACAGGCCGTGCATCATGGGCGAGTTCGGCATGGACACGATCCGCCACGCGCAGGAGGAACAGCGCGAAATGCTCTCCTGGCACGTCGAGAGTGTGGTGCGCTGCGGGCTGGCCGGGACGATCCTCTACGCCTGGACGGACGAATGGTTCACGGGCGGCATGGACATCACGGACTGGGCGTTCGGCCTCGTCACCCGCGAGCGGCAGCCCAAGCTCGCGTTCGGCGCACTCAAGGAAAAGTGGAGCGGCGACGCCGCGGCGCACGTCACGCGTCGAGTGAAGCTGCCCGCTTACCCAAAAGTGAGTGTGATCGTCTGCTCCTACAACGGGGCGCAAACCCTGGAAGCATGCCTGGAATCGCTCTTGCAGGTCGATTATCCCGACTACGAGATCATCGTGGTGGACGATGGCTCGACCGACCGCACGCCGGAGATCATCGCACAGTTCCGGCACGATCCGAAGCTGGTCCCCGTGCACCAGAAGAACATGGGCCTCTCCTATGCGCGCAACGTCGGCGCGCACACGGCGACGGGCGACATTTTCGCGTACACGGACGGTGACTGCATGGCTGACCCGGACTGGCTCTATTACCTGGTCGGCACGCTGCTGAGCGGACCCTACGCCGGGGTGGGCGGGCCGAACATCTCGCCGCCCGCCGCCAACTGGGTGCAAGCGTGCGTTTCCGCCGCACCTGGCGGGCCGAGCCACGTGCTGCTGACCGACGTGGTGGCCGAGCACATCCCCGGCTGCAACATGGCGTTCCACCGCTGGGCGTTCGAGATGGTCGGTGGGTTCAACCCGGAGTACCGCAAGGCGGGCGACGACGTGGATTTCTGCTGGCGGCTCCAGAACGCCGGGCAGGTGATCGCCTTCAGCGCGTCGGCCATCGTGTGGCATTACCGGCGGTTCACGCTCCGGGCGTTCCGCCGGCAGCAGGAGGGCTACGGCGAGGCCGAGAGCATGTTGCGCTTCAACCACCTCATTTTCTTCGGTCCCACGGGCACCGCGCAGTGGAAGGGCAACATCTACGGCGCGCCGCGGTTCACCTGGCTCATCAACTCGCCCGTGGTCTACCACGGCGTGTTCGGGCAGGGGCTCTTTCAATCCATCTACCCGACGCCGCGCTCGGCCATCGCAGACTACGTCAGCAGCGTGGAATGGTTTGCGCTGACGCTCTTTATCTTCGCGCTGACGTATCCGCTGGAGAGGTTCCGCATCGTGCCTTTTTTGATGTTCGGCGCGACGTTCCTCGTAGCGTTGTCCTACATGATCCACGCGCGGTTGGAGGCACGCTTCGACACGATCCCGGCGCGCATCCTGGTGATGGCCCTGGCGTTCACGCAGCCGCTCGTGCGCGGGTGGGCACGCTATTACACGTGGCTGAAGTTCAAGCGAACCCCGAGCAGCGTCATCCTGGCCCCGCACACGCACGAAAACAGCCCGGCCCGCTGGCTGCAAATGACCCGCCGCCGCTACTGGAACGAGGAGGGCGTGGGCCGCGAAGCGTTGATCGCCGGCATGGCCGCGGCGTTGGAAACCGAGGGTTGGCGTTATTCCATCGACACGGGCTGGAAGCCCTGGGACATCCAGATCTACGGCAACCTGTGGTGGAACGTGCGGCTGCGGACGGTCACCGAATACCACGGCGGCCCGAAGTGCCTGACCCGGGTGCGGCTCACCTATTACCCGGTGGTGACGACCGTGCTCTTCAACCTGATCTTCGTGCCGATCCTGATTTACCGGCAGTTCCTGACGCAAACATCGTTGCACGACTACGGCTGGCTGACGGCTTACGCACTGTTCCTGTTGTTCCTGTGGTACAAGGGGTTCCGGCTCAAATTCCGGGTGGCCGATCTCGTGGATACCGCCGCGATGAAGTGTGGTCTGCTGCACATCACCGGGCGGGGCAAGCCGGTCGCTCGCCCGGCCACGCCTGTTCTCGCCGAGCCGGTGCCGGACGAGGCGGAAACATCAACCAGCGTGTCCCCGCAGCCGACCTCAGTGTCCCCACAGCCGGTGTCCGTCTCACCGCAGCCGTCTTAATCCCGGCGCTTGCCGGGGAGCAACGCAAGCGCCAGCCCGAGGCCGAGGGCCAGCCCGCCTACGAGGTAGGGGAACGGGTCCGCAGGCTTCGGCGGGAGCCAGTCCACGCCGCGTTCGTCCGTGTGCGCGGGTTCCGCGACGTAGCGCCCGCGCAACGGCGGGGTGAACGTCTTGGAGAAGCGCTCCAGGTCGCTCGCCACCTCACCGTGAGTCATCGGCGTGCCGTGTCCGCACGCGAGCACCGTCGGGGAAAGCTCCGCCAGTTCGGCCACCGACCGGCCGTACTTCTCCCAATCGGAGATGAAGGGCGCGCCGCCCTGGGCGAGTTCCTGCTGTTTTGTCACCAGCAAATCGAGGTAAGAATCCATGTTCAAGGTGGCAATGGCATCGCCCGCGATCAACACGCGGTCAGCCGAGCGGAAGAACGAGACGTGCCCCGGCGAGTGCCCCGGGGTGAATATCCAGCGCCAGCCCTCCATACCGGGCACGGTGCCGCTGACGATCCCGTCGGCGGACGGCGCGCCTTCCGGCTCCAGGGTGCGCATCCGCACGCCGAGGTCGCGCCCGCCGTGGGGTAACACCCGCGAGAGCATGGCAATCGCTCCGCCCACAGTCGGGTCAGGCTCGGGATAATCCGAGCGGCCGGTCAGGTAAGGCATTTCCAGGCGGTGGGCGTAAATCGGCACGCCCCAATGGTCGGCCAGGAGTTGCGCGTTGCCTGCGTGGTCGAAGTGGCCGTGGGTCAGGAACACCGCCACGGGCCGCGCGCGTGGGCCGAAGCGTTGCTCGGCGGCGGCGATGATCTTGCCGCCGAAGCCGGGCAGACCTGTGTCCACGACCGCCCAGTTGCCCCCGGGTTCGCCGATGAAGTAGGCGTTGACGAAACTGGTGGGCATCCACGCGATGCCGGGAGCGATTGCTTGCATGGAGGGAGTGTCCGCGCTCGTGCGGGCTTTGCAAGTGCCCGCGACACGTCCGTGGTGGCAGCGGCGCGGGGGAGTCGCTAGTCTGCGCGCATGGTTTTCCGGCGCATCCCTGCCATCCTGCTGATGTTGACGGCGCTGGTCCTGCCTCGCGTCGTCCGGGGTGCGGAGTTTTCCGTGGTCCGCGACCGCTGGCACAGCGGGGTCGTGATCGAGCGTGCGGCGATCCCCGGCGGAACGCTGCTCGCCACCGTGGCGGCGCGGGATTTCGCGGGTTGCCGCACTCTGGAGTTCGGCTGGGGCGACCGTGCCTATTACATCGCCCCACATCCAACCGTTTTCATGGCCGTGCGCGCGGCGTTGATCTCCGGGCCGAGCGTGCTGCATGTCGCCGGATTCGCCGGGCCGCCTGCCGGGGCGTACCCATGGGTGGAACGGGTGCGGGTGCCGTGCGCGCAGGCGCAATTCGCCGCGCTGTGCCGTGCGCTGGAGGAGAGCTTCGCGCTCGATGGCCGTGGCGGCGTACAGCCACTAGGACGAGGGTTGTACGGATTGAAGAGTCAGTTCTTCGCTGCCCGGGGCCGATACTGGATTGGCAACACCTGCAACTCGTGGACTCTGCGCGAAGCCCGGACGGGAGGTGTACTTGTGCGGGTCGGCCCGTTGGGTACGCTGAGTTCCGGCGCGGTCACGGCGCAGGTGCGGCGGGTGCTCGTAAAACGAGGGCACACTGAACCGTAGGCGCGTGATGCCTGGGTAAGCACTTGCTCAAACATGGGTGGTGAGTCAGACTGGGATCGATTTAGCACCTCCCAGCACCCATGAAGAAATTTCTTGTCGGATTGCTCTGTGGCATCGTCGCCACCACCGCGTTCGGCGGTGGCCCGGACGTGGAGATCGAGAAGGCGCACATTGACGATGTGGTTGTCGGCCCGACCGGGCTCGTTCTTCGAGTGACGGGTACGGCGAAACTTTACGTGCTTAAAACCAGCGAAGACGGCAATCAGGGCCATGAGGCCAAGACAGTTACCATTCCAATCGAATCTGGTGAGATTCGTTGCTTTCACCCGATCATGCCGTTTGACAAAATCATGCCTTGGGATGGCCGCGATGAAGCGGTGCTGAAGCTTAAGGGCACCGTCCAGCACATCCAGTTATGGGGTGCGACAATTATCGTAGAAGGGGCGGTCGTCACCCACATCACCGCATCGGAGGCGGGAGCCTATCCGTTGCCACCGAATAATCCTCCCGATCACGCTGCCGGGCAGCACTAAACTTCCAACTCCGCCTTTGTCTCCGCGAACGCTTTGATGGCGAAATCCAGGTCGTCCCGCGTGTGCGCGGCGGATACCTGTGTGCGGATGCGCGCCGTGCCCTCGGGCACCACGGGATAGAAGAAGCCCACGACATACACGCCTTTCTCCAGCATTCGGGCCGCGAAACGTTGCGAGAGCGCGGCGTCGCCCAGCATCACGGGCACGATGGGGTGCGTGCCGGGCTTGATCGTCAGACCGGCTTGCGTGATGCCGTGGCGGAAGTATTTCGTGGAGTCTTCCAGCCGGTCGCGCAGTTCCGTGGAGGCGGAGATCATCTCGATGGCCTTGAGTGACGCCGCCACCACGCATGGCGCGACCGTGTTGGAAAACAGGTAGGGCCGGGACCGCTGGCGCAGCAGGTCCACGACCGGCTTGCGCGCGCTGGTGTACCCGCCGCTCGCGCCCCCGAGCGCCTTACCCAGCGTACCCGTGATGATGTCCACCCGGTCCATCACGCCGCAATGTTCGTGCGTGCCGCGCCCGGTCTTGCCGAGGAACCCGGCAGCGTGGCAGTCGTCAAACATCACCAGCGCGCCGTGCTTTTCGGCGAGGTCACAGATCGCCCGCAGGTTGGCGATGGTGCCGTCCATGGAGAACACCGCGACGGGGACGTTGGGTTCGGTGCCGGCACCGCTGGCGGCCAGGAGCCGGGCTTCCAGGTCGTCCATGTCGTTGTGCTTGTAACGGTGACGCTGGGCCTTGCACAGGCGGATGCCGTCGATGATGCTGGCGTGGTTGAGTTCGTCGCTGATGACGGCGTCCTCGGCGGTGAGGATCGTTTCGAACAGGCCGCCGTTGGCGTCGAAGCAGGAGGGATAGAGGATTGTATCCTCCATGCCGAGGAACCGGCTCAGGGCCGCTTCGAGTTCCTTGTGAATTTCCTGCGTGCCGCAGATGAAGCGCACACTGGCTAGCCCGAAGCCCCATTCGTCCAGGGCGCGCTTAGCGGCGGCGATGATTTCCGGGTGGTCGGCGAGCCCCAGGTAGTTGTTGGCGCAGAAGTTGAGCACTTCCTTGCCGTCGGTCGTGGAGATGTGCGCGTTCTGCGGGGTGGAGATGATGCGCTCGCGCTTGTACAGGCCGCGGTCGTTGATGTCAGAAAGCTGGGCGGTGAGCTGGGTGTCGAAAGTGGCGGCGGCAGGCATGGGTCAACCTAGCTGTGCGGACGCATCAGGCAAGGAAGCGATGCCGCCGTGGAAGTCGGTGCGTCCCGATGTGCGGCTACCTTCGTTTTAGGTTTCATGGACTCATCCCGCCGTTCTTTTCTGAAAACTTCCGTCGCTGTGGCCGCCGGGCTGACCGCCACACGGAAAATCACTCGCGCCGCCGGTGCGGACACCGATACCGCCAAAAAAGCCGAGGCGGTGAACACGCAAATTTCCGCCCCGGGCGACCTGCCGCTGCTTGAGGGACCAATGCAGGGCGAAGAGCGCAAGGGTGATATGGTTTACCGCCCGCTCGGGAGCACGGGCGAGATGGTGTCCATCATCGGCATGGGTGGCTATCACCTGGGGAAAACCTCCACGGAGGATGAATCCGTGCGGCTGATCCACGAAGCCATCGACCGTGGCATCACATTCATGGACAACTCGTGGGACTATCACCTCGGTGACAGCGAACTGCGCGCGGGCAAGGCGTACAAGCAGGGTAATTACCGGGACAAAATCTTCCAGATGACCAAGATCGACGGGCGCACCAAGAAGGCCGCCATGCGCCAGATCGAGGAGTCGCTGACCCGGTTGCAAACGGACCGTCTCGATCTGGTGCAGCACCACGAAGTTATCCGCATGGAAGACCCGGATTCTATCTTCAAGGAGGACGGCGCGATGGCGGCATTCCTCGAAGCGAAGCAGCAGGGTAAGCTGCGCTTCATTGGCTTTACCGGGCACAAGGATCCGCTGATTCATCTGCGGATGCTCCAGGTGGCCAAGGAGAATGGGTTCCACTTCGATACGGTGCAGATGCCGATCAACGTGATGGACGCGCACTTCCGCTGGTTCAGCGCGCAGGGGCTGCCGGTGCGGGGGGGGGGGAAGATGGGGCGGCTGGG